>JANMZB010000720.1:0-5500 GCA_031382725.1 Sphingobacteriaceae bacterium
ATTAGCTTCCTGCAAAGCGTGATTCTTTCTTATTACCGCCGGAGGAGCCAATTGCTCATAGTGATTGGATGAAATAACCGAACGGTTAGAGACTTGCCTTGGTCCGTCAATTATCCAATCGGTAGTATTTTTCTTCTCAAAGCGGCAGGTGTTGCAAATGAAATCTTCAACTTCACCATAAACATCCTTACGTGCGGTTACCCGGATAACATACTCGCCTTTGTACCATAGAGATACTTTCCCGGTACAGGTTGGGCAATCGCGGTGTGCCTCAACAGGTTTAGTAAACCAAACGCGTTGTTTAAAACGGAAAGTTTTATCTGTTAATGCGCCCACCGGACAAACATCAATTACGTTACCTGAGAAATCATTATCAATTGCTTTTTCGATATAGGTTGAGATTTCCGAAGCATCCCCGCGACCTAAGATACCATGCTCACGTTTTTCAGTGAGCTGGTCGGCGACGTACACACAACGGTAGCATAAAATGCAGCGCGTCATGTGCAGCTGAATTTTATCACCTATATCAATTCTGTCGAATGTTCTGCGCTCAAATTCATAGCGAGTTGCTTCAGAACCGTGCTCATACCCTAAATCTTGCAGATGGCACTCACCGGCCTGGTCGCAAACAGGGCAATCAAGCGGGTGGTTGATTAATAACATTTCAACAACACCTTTACGGGCCTCTTTCACTTCCGGCGATGTAATGTTCTGAACTTCCATTCCATCCATCACCACTGTACGACAAGAGGCTACCAGCTTGGGCATTGGCCGCGGGTCTTTTTCAGAGCCCTTGCTTACTTTCACCAAACAGGTACGGCATTTCCCACCACTACCTTCCAATTTGGAATAGTAGCACATAGCAGGCGGAACAATATCCCCACCAATTTGCCGGGCAGCGTTCAGGATGCTTATTCCTGGCTCTACCTCGATTGTTATTCCGTCTATGCTAACTTTAACTTTTTCACTCATGTTAAAGAAATCCTTTTAACTTTTAAATCTAAACCCCTCAGTCCTGCGGACAGCTCCCCTTGAAAAAAGGGGAGCAATATGGCGCTTTATTATGGCGCCCTAACTAAGGCACTAACCTCCCCTCCGAGGGGATTAAGGGGTGGTTACTATCTTAGCTCAAGCCTCCTCAAGCTTCGGCAACGCATCCGCATACCCTGCCAACCCATAATTCCTTTCCATTGCCTCTTTCGGATGGGTTACATGCCATTCAAACTCATCCCTGAAATGACGAATTGCACTCGCCACCGGCCAAGCTGCCGCATCACCAAGCGGACAAATCGTATTTCCTTCTATTTTTTTCGAAACGTCAACCAATAAATCAATGTCACTTAATTTTCCGTGACCGTATTCTAATCTGTGGAGTACTTTTTCCATCCAACCCGTACCTTCCCGGCAAGGCGAACATTGTCCGCAGCTTTCATGATGGTAAAATCTTGAGAAATTCCAAGTATTTCTAACGATACATTGGTCTTCATCAAAGGCTATAAAACCACCGGAACCAAGCATACTGCCGGTTGCAAAACCGCCGTCGGATAACGATTCGTAAGTCATCAATCGGTTTTCACCATTTACGGTTTTGAGGATAAGATTTGCCGGAAGAATAGGAACAGATGAACCTCCTGCTACAACCGCTTTCAGGCGTTTGCCATTGGCGATACCGCCACAGTATTCATCCGAATAAATGAAATCTTCAACTGTAACGCCTAACTCAATTTCATAGACGCCAGGCTTGTTTAAGTTTCCTGAAGCAGAGATTAATTTAGTTCCGGTACTTCTTCCTACACCGATTTTGGCATATTCGTCGCCACCGTCATTAATAATAGGAACAACCGCCGCAATAGTTTCCACATTGTTCACTACCGTTGGGCAGTTATATAAACCGGAAATAGCGGGAAAAGGAGGTTTGATTCTCGGATTTCCACGTTTTCCTTCTAAAGATTCGATTAAGGCAGTTTCCTCTCCGCAGATATATGCACCGCCACCTGGCTGCACATAAACTTCATGGTCAAAACCTGAACCTAAAATGTTTTTTCCTAAAAATCCTGCCGCTTTTGCTTCCGCGATAGCTTTCTCAAGGATACGTATCTGCGGCATCATTTCGCCGCGCACGTAGATGTATGATGTGTTTGCGCCCAGGGCGAAACTTGAAACAATCATTCCTTCCACCAAAAGGTGAGGAATGTAAGTCATTAAATATCTGTCTTTGAAAGTCCCGGGCTCCGACTCATCCGCATTGCAAACCAGGTAACGAGGTTTACCTTCAGGCTTTGCCAAAAAGCTCCATTTCATCCCGGTAGGAAAACCTGCGCCGCCGCGACCCCTAAGACCGGATTTTTTTACTTCTTCAACAATATCGTCCGAGGACATGGTTTTCAAAGCTTTTTCTAAAGCTCTGTAACCGCCCTTTTGACGATAAACTTCGAAAGTGTTTATTCCGGGAACGTTGATATGTTCTAATAATAATTTGCGTCCCATTTTATTAGCTGATTTGAGGTTTTTCGGCTGTTGTCAGCTTTAAACTATCAATTAACTCATCAATTTTGTCCTCAGTTAAATTCTCATGGAATTTGTATTCAGGCCCAATTTGTAATACCGGAGCCATCCCGCAAGCGGCCAGGCATTCTACGCCGCGCCAGCTGAATAAACCGTCTTGCGTAACTTCACCTTCTTTAACGCTAAGTTTTTGCTCAATGTATTTCATGATTTTTTCTGCGCCAACTAAACAGCATGGCCCTGTACGACAAACCTCCAGCACATATTTGCCGAGTGGTTTTAGAAAAAACATGGTGTAAAAAGTAGCTACTTCGTATACCTCAATTGATTTTATATCAAGGTAACCTGCAACTTTATCCATTGCAGCAGGGCTTACCCAGCCAAATTCTGCCTGCACCAAATGCAAGATGGGCAGCAAGGCCGATTTTTGTTTTCCTTCCGGATAACGGGCTACAATTTCGTTGAACTTAGTTATAAGTTCGGGGTTAAAAACTACCTCTTCGGGTTGAGCAATATTAAGCATCTAATTCTCCTGCAATAACATTTAAACTACTCAGATTAATGATTGCATCCGAAAGCAGCATTCCTTTGCTCATGGGTGCATACATCGCATAATTAATAAAACTCGGGCGGCGGAAATGCAATCTGTACGGACTGCGGCCACCATCATTTACCAGGTAAAATCCAAGCTCACCATTTCCTCCTTCAACACAATGATAAACTTCTGTTTTAGGAGTATCAATTTCTCCCATCACAATCTTGAAGTGATAAATAAGGGCTTCCATATTGTTGTAAACTTCTTCTTTTGGAGGAAGATAAAATAAAGGAACATCAGCGTGGAAAACACCTTTCGGTTCCTTTTCTACTTTTTCTAAAGCTTGCTCGATGATCCGAACGCTTTGCCACATCTCTTCTTGGCGAACTAAGTAACGGTCGTAAATATCACCGTTTGTTCCTACCGGGATTTCAAAGTCGAAATCTTCGTAAGAGCTATATGGTTCGTTTACACGAACATCATAATCCACTCCGCAGGCTCTTAAAATTGGTCCAGTCCAGCTATAACTTAGAGCGGTTTCTGCATCTACTGCTGCAACGCCAGCTGTTCTGTCGATAAAGATTCTGTTTCTGTCGAACAGCGCTTCAAATTCTTTTAGAACGGGTGAGAAGTTTTTTAGAAACTTTTTAATTTTCGCGAAAGCGGTATCATTAAAGTCTCTCTCAAAACCACCAATACGACCAATGTTCGTTGTTAAACGTGCTCCGCAGACTTCCTCATATATTTCATAAATATGCTCACGTTGCTCCATCAGGTATAAAAACCCTGAATAAGCACCGGTATCCACGCCTAAAATACTGTTACAGATAAGGTGGTCGGAAATCCGCGCAAGCTCCATGATAATTACCCTGAGATAATCAACACGCTTAGGTGTTTGAATCCCTAGAAGTTTTTCGACCGTCATGTGCCATCCCATGTTATTGATGGGTGATGAGCAATAGTTTAACCTGTCGGTAAGAGGAGTGATTTGATAAAAAGGGCGGTGTTCCGCGATTTTCTCAAAAGCTCTGTGTATATATCCGAGTGTAGAAACTCCACTAATGATGCGCTCTCCATCCATTTCCAGAATATTCTGGAACACGCCGTGCGTAGCCGGGTGGGTGGGGCCAAGATTAAGGGTTGTTGTTTCTTTTAACTCGTGCCTTTCGGCGATTATTGGGTGGTCCATTTTACCTTCCGAAGAAAAAGTCTTTTTTATCAACGCGATTTGGGTCTTCCAGAGGATATTCTTTCCTCATCGGAAAAACCGTCATGTCGTCTACATTTAAAATACGGTATAAACCGGGGTGACCTTCAAAGGTGATTCCAAAGAAATCGTATGTTTCTCTTTCCATCCAGTTTGCGCCTTCCCACAATACAGTTGCCGTAGGTATAACCGGATTAATTTCTTCCAAAAACACCTTGATACGAACCCGTACATTATTTACGAAACTATGCAGATGATAGATTACACCAATTGGAAGTTCTGTTCCAGGATAGTGAATTCCGGTAATGTCTGTCAAAAAATTAAATTTCAATTCCGGGTCGCCTTTTAAAAAGGTCAAAATGGGAATGATGTCTTCTTTTGAGGTTTCAAAAGTTAATAGGCCATAAGGCTCTGCTGACGCAGCTATCTTATCGCCAAATTGAAGATTTAATTTATCAAGTACAGTTTGGTTGCTAATCTTACCCATTTACTGTATTCCGTATTTATTCATTAATTCTTTGTACTCCGGTTCGTTTCTGCGGCGTAAAGGTTCGTTCCTTACCAACTCCTGTAATTTTAAAACTCCGGTTAAGATTGCTTCTGGTCGTGGCGGACAACCCGGGACGTAAACATCTACAGGTATAATTTCATCAATACCCTGTAATACTGAATACGTATCGAAAATACCGCCGCTACTCGCGCAAGCGCCAACCGCAATAACCCAGCGTGGTTCTGCCATTTGCAAATATACCTGATGAAGAACTGGCGCCATTTTTTTAGCGATCGTGCCCATCACCAAAAGCATATCTGCCTGCCGTGGTGAGAACGAGGGTCTTTCTGAACCGAAACGTGCTAAATCGTAGTGAGAACCCATTGTTGCCATAAACTCAATTCCGCAGCAAGATGTTGCGAACGGCAAAGGCCACAAGGAATGAGAACGGGCAAGCCCGATTACTTTATCGAATGAAGTTGCAAAAAAACCTGACCCTTCTATTCCCGGAGGAGCCTCTGCTAGTTTTATATCACTCATGTTTTTCTGTCCTTCCAAAACTTGATTTACTGAAAGTAATCAAGCGGCAAATTTAAAGTATTACAAATTTTGTTTTGGAGGGGATATCTATTTAGAAATGTTCTAATTACTATTCCCAGTCCAGGGCTTTTTTCTTGATGATGTAGATAAAGCCAAGCAAAAGTGTTCCAATAAAAATTAACATCTCAATCAATGTTTCAACTCCATTTCCGGTTGATGCCAT
>JANMZB010000735.1:0-1095 GCA_031382725.1 Sphingobacteriaceae bacterium
CAATAGCTGTAGAAGAGATTCAAGGAATCATTTCCAAATTAAAAAAGAAAAATATTGGCATCCTTATTACAGACCACAATGTTACGGAAACGCTTTCTATCACAGACAGAGCTTACTTGCTCGTGGATGGAAAAATATTCAAATCTGGCACCGCAGAGGAGTTAGCGGGCGATGAACAGGTGCGCCGGGTGTACCTCGGCAAGCATTTTGAATTGAAAAGAAAAGTCTAATCATCACCATCCTTCCGCTCTACATTTTTGGGAATATTTAATACCATATTAAAGTCTGTACTTTCCAGAAGAATCAAGCACATCGAGCGATTTATGGAGCATCCTTTGGAGGTCCAAGAGGGTATTTTAAAATCACTATTAAAGAAAGCCAAAAATACCGAACAAGGGAGAAAATATGAATATGCGTCTATCAACACCCTAGACGAATATCGGAAACGATTGCCACTTCAAACCTATGAAGACATTTTCCCTCAAATAGATCGAATGATGCTGGGAGAGCCGGATATTCTCTGGCCAGGTGTGGTAAACTGGTTTTCCAAATCGTCTGGAACGACCAATGCAAAAAGTAAATTTATCCCTGTAACAAAAGAGGCATTAGATGACTGCCATTACAAAGGCGGAAAAGATTTAATTTCCCTCTATTTTCATAATAATCCTCAGAGTTGCATGTTCAACGGCAAAGGTCTTGCCATAGGTGGCAGCTATAGACCAAATGAACGATTTCCAAATTCATACTATGGAGATGTCTCTGCTGTAATCATGGCAAACTTACCGCGGTGGGCGGGCTATGCCACCACACCTCATCCTAAAATTTCTCTTTTGGGGGAATGGGAAGAGAAGCTGGAGCGGATGAGCAATGCCACTATTAAAGAAAATGTAACAAATATTTCTGGAGTCCCCACCTGGACAATTGTGCTTTTGGAAAAAATCTTAGCCAAAACAGGGAAGAAAAATATGTTGGAGGTGTGGCCCAATTTTGAAGTATTCTTTCACGGTGCTGTGGCTTTTCATCCATATCGGGAAGTATTTCAAAAGCTATTTCCCAAACCGGATATGCATTACATGGAAACATACAATGCTTCCG
>JANMZB010000745.1:0-1146 GCA_031382725.1 Sphingobacteriaceae bacterium
TAAAATTGGAGTTTGAGAATAGTGAGATGAAAAATGTGAAGAAGGATCCAGAAGACTGGATTGCAGGACTTGAGAGTTTGAGGATTAAAATGGAAAATGCTGGGATGAAGATTTCGGATTTTGATTTTATCATCTATATCATTCACAACTTACCTAAAGAATATGAAAGTATTGCAGATCAGTTGGAGTCAGATATGGATAATCCTAATTTAGTGGTTTCGATTGAATCTATCAAGGCGAGGCTACGTGCAAAATATAACAAAATTAAAAACAAGAAAAATTTATTTAAAAGGAATGAAGGAGATGATGATGAAGAAACTGCATTGTTTGCAGGAAAGGGTTTTAAAGGGCGTTGCAATCACTGTGGCACATATGGGCACAAGGGAGCTGATTGTAAGAAGAAAACGTCGAATCATCATGGTAATCATGGAAATGACAAGTCTGGTGGTAATGTTGAGAAAAAGAAATTTGAAGGGACTTGTCACTATTGTGGTATAAAGGGACATCGCGAATCAACCTGCTTTAAGAAACAGAGAGATGAAAAGAATAAAAATGGAGGTGAAACAGTGAATACAGCTTCCAAGAAAGAGGAAAGTGAGGGAAATTCAGAATATCTACTTTCCTGTGTTGAACAAGTTGGGGTTTGCGAGCACAACAAGCATCAGTATTTTATTGGTGACACTGGTGCATCATCCCATATGGTGAATACTCTCAAAGGTGTTCATGACATTGAAGATTATGATGCCGATGTAAAATTGGGTGATGGTAGTACAGTTAAAGCAGTTAAACGAGGAAAGTTTCGTGGGCTTGTTAAGCATGTGGATGGATCAAGTATTGCAGTGGAGCTTGATGTGAAGTATGTTCCTGCATTGTGGACTAATTTGATCAGTATAACGACGGCGTTAAAGAATGGATCAAAGTTGTCAAATGAAGGAGAAATTTTGGTTTTGACCAAGAAGGGTCAGAGGATGAAATTTGATCAAAAGTCAAGAAGCGGTGAGGGGAGTACGATGAGTGTGCTTATTAAGCCACTTGAAGACTTTCAGAATTGGTGCAAGCTGCAACCAATGAGAATCGGCGGCGCATGAATATTGGAGATTTACATCGATTGCTGGGACATGCAGGAGAAGCAAAAGTTCGTGAAGC
>JANMZB010000809.1:0-1257 GCA_031382725.1 Sphingobacteriaceae bacterium
GGTATGGCTAATCCTGAAGGCTACCGGAAAGCTTTACGCTTGATGAAACTTGCCGAAAAATTTAATAAGCCTGTAATTACTTTTATCGATACTCCGGGTGCTTATCCAGGACTGGAAGCTGAAGAACGCGGTCAGGGTGAGGCAATTGCCAGAAACTTGCTTGAAATGTCGGTGCTGAAAGTGCCTGTATTATGTTTTGTAGTAGGCGAAGGCGCATCGGGCGGAGCTTTGGGTATTGGTATCGGTGATAAAGTGTATATGCTGGAACATACCTGGTATTCGGTTATATCACCCGAATCTTGTTCTTCAATTTTATGGCGCAGCTGGGATTTTAAAGAGAAGGCGGCAGAAGTTTTAAAGCTTACCGCTGAAGATATGTATGCCAACAAATTGGTGGATGGAATTATTCCTGAACCACTGGGCGGCGCTCATCATGATCCTCAGGCGATGGCCGAAACCATGAAAGCCAAAATATTAGAAGATCTGGAATCTCTTAGAAATAAGGATATTGATACTGTGATTGCAGAACGTATTGAAAAGTTCTGCGCAATGGGGGTTGTTATAGAGTAAATAACGTGTGTAGTATTTTAATACACATTTTACAATATTTAATCGTCCTAACTCTCACTAAAAGTCATGAGCTAACATAAGACAACAACTAACAACACAATTAGCTGAAAGGCAAAAATCTGGAAGGTGTGTACTTGAGGATCCGTCGTCGCCCTCATAGCCGGGCGTTGGCCTAGTAACTTTTCCTTGATGAAAAGTCACCAAAAATCAAGAACAAAAAAATGCTCGGCCGCCTTTTTGTTCGGGCTACCGCTCGCTCTTGGGTTATTTAAGTGATTTTTTTTACTGTAGTTCAAACGCCAAATGCATCAAGCAGGCCGGCCTCAGAGGATTGAGCGTTAAGAAAGTTTAAAAAAAGGCTTGCCGAAAGAACATTATCAGCCGAAAGGAAGCAATCCGGAGAAGCGGAGTAGAAAGTTCAAGTCAGCACAACAATAACTCGCGGCTTGGATTGCAGATAGCCTTCTTTTAAACTTTTAGCTCAAGACTCGGAAGCCTTGATTTTTGTTTCTTTTCATCCAAGGAAAAGAAAAAAGCCTGCCCGGCATGAAGTGCCCCCAAAAAGTTAGACACTTATTGGGGGCATTTTCATGGAAAGAAGAATCAAGTTTAGTATTAAGTTCAAGGAAGATCTGGTTAAAGATTATCTTCAAGGCAGATCAACGTTAGTGCATCTTTGCAGTAAAT
>JANMZB010000821.1:0-6762 GCA_031382725.1 Sphingobacteriaceae bacterium
ATATGTCTCGTATGCGGACGATATCTTGGTAGGGTTCCAACGGGTGATCAATGTATGACAAACGTCTATAAGTTATAGCTTCGTAGAAGAATACTGTGTCTTGTTTATGGATTGCAAAATTGTCAGGATCCACCAATGAAGTTCTACTTGTCTTGGTAGCTTTAATATCAAATGGAATTGGTTCCTTTTGGTGGTCTGCGATGATGTAGGATCTTGTTAAGCGGCGTACGTGTGTCGTGCCGTCGATTTGATCGAGGTCAATGTAATCAGTAGGTCTTATACTGTGTGCCACGTAGTCGTCAGTGTCAGTGAATGTCTGCTTACTGTTTAATACGTGTTTGGCGTTGATGGCTCTTTAAAATCTTGAGTAGTACTCGGCGGGTAGCATTAAAGTATATATCTTACTTGATGGTAGATTTGTCTTGTCCTTAGATGGTCCTGGTAGGTAATGCACTGCCGCTGCTACGTGATAAAGCTATTAATTTTATTGCTTGTAATTTCTTGGTACAGTAGTGCTTGTACTTCTGTGTTACTATCGACGTAATCAGGTCGCTTATCAGTCCTTATACTGCTTCTTGTCCCTGTTGATAGCGTTCTCCGTTGTGAATGTTGTTATTACAACAAGAGTATCGGTGTTCCGATGGATGTTTCTCCGTCAACAATCAACCAATTAAATTAATTCTTCGAGTAACGTTAATAATATAACGTCGTAGCACGTAATCTTCTTTTAGTTCTCGTATTAGGAGTACGTGTTAGTCTCACGTTTTCCCGTTTTGTCAATAGTTTTCTTGATCTTCTGTACTTCTTAGTACGTCTTTTCGTAGCCTGTTGTATCGATTATCGTTGCTTCCAGTATAAACACGTTGATCTCCTTGTATCCCGCTGTACTTGGTAATGCCCGTTCGAAAACTTCCGACTCCTTTATCCTTTTCTTGACGTATGGTTCTTGATTAGAACCGTTCTTTTCATGCGTTTTCGCGTGCTTTTCGACTCTTCTCGCAAATGTGTGTGTTTCTCTTTCTTCTTGTGAGGGCGGTACGCGATCGTCGTAAACCCGAACCCTTGCGCTGATCTTTCTAACCCAGCGCTATATAGCGTGTTAGAATCTAGAGAAGATGATATTTTTCACTTGGTAACAATTTGCTCTAATTTAAAAGAGTGAGAGGATTTATCTTTAAAAGTGATGAGTTTTGTATCGAGGACTCTTGTCAAATATTCTATCCAAGACCTGGAATATTTGATCACTCGCCTTTTACTGATTCCTCATGAGTTCAACTGAACATATCTTTCTTAAGTCTTTTGACTTACTTACATTTACACTTATCAGTTGCTCGGTTATTTTGTCGTTATCTTTTCTTCACATTTATTCTTTTTATAGTTTCTTTATCTTTATTTAGTCAGTTAGATTGATTCCTGTAATTTGAAATATCTTTACTTAGGATCATGTATCAATCTACCTCTCTTCTTACTTGATCAATTCCCGTGTTATCTTTTCTTGATTGTCCACTCAATCATGGTACACAGTCTACTCAGTACTGAGTTATCCTTCTTCCCATGTAGACATATTACTTTGAACGATACCACGCGATATCAAGCGTATAATCTAACATCCTTCCTATTGCTCAAATGTTATTGTCTGAATTCACGGCTTCTATCATTTTCTTTGAATGTTTATTGAACAGGTCTTCTGTGGTGTTCTTCGTGAAAATATCTGCATCATTATCGTCTGTCCTGACAAAAACGATTTTTAGAATTCCATCTTCAATGAATTCTCTAACGAAGTGGTGCCTGATATCAATGTGCTTTGTACGTTGACTGGTGGTGTGATTATTCGATAAATAAATTGCACCAACATTGTCCACTTTAATGATGATGGGGAACTCAATTTCAATTCCCATAGATTTTACCAAATGCCGAACGAAGATCACTTCTTTTGCAGCTTCTGATAATGCAAAGTATTCTGCTTCAGTAGATGACAGGGTCACACTTTTGCCCGACTTTGATTTCCAAGCAATTGGGGCTCCACAGAAATAGAGGACATAACCATAAACACTGATTCGAGTGTCAGGATCCCCCGCGTATTCACTGTCAGAGATTCCTTCCAAAACGAACATGTCATCTTTCTTTCTTGGTTTGATTCTCAACCCAATTTCCTCTGTGTCTACCACATATTTCACCAATCTAGCCATAGCTTTCCAATGTGCTTCTGTTGCTCCATCGGCCACTTTCGATAACTCACGGACTGAATTCGATATATCTGGTCGGGAATGTTTAACCAAATATAATAGCATGCCAACAGCTGATCGAAACTTTAATTGATCTGCTGGTGAGATTAAAGGAAAACCTTCTTTGGGACGCATGATTAAAGTCTTTGGTGCAGCTGGAGATTTGTAGCTCCGAGTATTCTTGATTAAATCAGAAAAGCTTTCTTTTAGATGTTTGATCAATTTTGGTTGATGGATCCAGATTGTGTCTCTTTCATCATTTTCAACAACATGACAACCAACGAAATGTTCTAGCTTTCCCAGGTACTTCACTTTAAAGTCTTTACTTAAAGCTTTAAGTAAGCCATCAATATTTTCTTTGGTGCTGAAAATTCCTCCATCATCTACATAGATTATGACGAAAGATTTCTTTGTTGTTTTGGTGTTTATAAATAAACATGGATCGGCAGCACTTGGATGATAATCAAGGTTTCTCATTGTTTCTTTGAACTTTTTCCACCACTGCCTTGCAGCCTGCACTAAGCCATATAATGCTTTTAACAATTTCACGCAGTGAGTCTCCGTGTGTATGTTTGTTTGATGCGTTTTCTTTACGTATTCACTGTATCCTTCTGGTAGCTGCATCCAGATTTCCTCATCCAGATCTCCATATAGGAATGCGGTTTCAATATCAAATTGTCCCGCTTCCAGTTGAAATAGTATCTTCAAAACTAACACTAGATGGAAAGTCGCATCATTTACAACAGGTGCATGATTTTCTTGAAAATCTTTTCCTGGGACTTGACTGAAGCCTTTGGCTACTGTTCGTGCTCGAAATCGACCGTCGTCTTTCTGTGCGAATACCCATCTATTTCCAATGAGTTTACGACCGCTTGGGAGTTCAGTTTTCTTAATGATTTTCCAGACTTTCTTTTCTTCCATATTTTTGAATTCAGTACACATGGCTTCCCACCACTTTTTCCACTCTTTACATGCTTTAGCTTCGTTGTAGTTCTTTGGTTCTGGACTACCGTCATGAAGGTTTGCTACCATTGCTGTCTCCCCTGGATTAAACACACGGCATAATAGTGCCATCTCAACTGCTTCACCAGGGTTTGGGTTATAATTTGTTGTTAGGTTGCGAATCTCTCGTTGAAGACCTGATACGCGTCGTGTTACTGTTGGAACAATTCCCATGATGTCATCATTTCCTTCCGAATCCGAAGCATCATCATTGGTGTTGCTTACAATCTCATCATTTTCACTTTCCACTTTTTCTGGTATCTCTTCCACCTGTTCTATCTCTTCTTCGTCTTCAAATTCTTCTTCTGGAATTATTAGGATATCATTTTCTTTGAGTTCTTTGAAGACACCATAGCTTTTATTCATCCAGATAACATTTCTAGATTGGAGCATTGATTGTTTCTCCAGATTTAGAAACTGATAGACATTTGATGCGTGATTTTCAGAGTATCCAATGAACATACAAGGGAATCCTCGGTCTGCAAGTTTACCACGAATCTTAGTACTGTCATGTACAATACCAATTTCTCCAAAGGTTCTCATATTTTGAATCCAGAGTGGATTTTTACCGTAAAAAGATTCAGCAGCTGATTTTCCTTTGTTGTTTGGAGTGTGAATCACGTTTTCAAGTTGGGTTGCGAGGCGGGCACATTGTGCCCATAATCGGTTACGGAGGTACGTTGTTAATTTTGCGCAATTAAGCATAGCACGTACTTTCCCAAATAAGGTGGCGTATTTCCGTTCAACTTTGCCATTTTGTTCTGGTGTATGCGGAGCTGTCAATTCGAAACGTATAGACAAATCATTATCTTCTTTGAGTAAGGTTTGTAGACGTATGTTCTCCCCAGAATTGTCACATCGTATATGTTGAACAAGGAAATTATTATCTTTCTGGAGTTGTTTCAACCAAGGGATTATCGCGTCCGCGAGGTCACTTTTATGCTTTAAAAATAAGCTCCAAATGTGCCGTGTAAATTCATCTTGAATTAAGACCCAGTACTCGGATCCGCTATAGCTTGTACGACCTATGTAAGAAATATCAATTCCAAGTCTTTCGCCTTTAGTGGTAGCTTGGGTTGTGGCTGTTTTAGGAATTTTGAGTTTCTTGGATTTGGCCAAAGCACAGCTCAGGCATGGGGCGGGAAGACCTTTTAAGTTGACGTTGAAAGCTTTTGCTGTCATCTTAACGACTCGTTCAATTGGATGGCCTAATTTTTCATGGTAATGCGCATAGGAAATACCAGTATTTACTAGACATGCGGTGGCACCGAGTATTGGTTCAATGTCTATTCCTTGTAGGTGGCCAGTACCCTTTTGGATGACTTTATCAAAAGTTAGGATAGTGCCATTAAAGTTCAAACACATTAAGCCATGGCGGCTTGTGAGGGAAACGTTCTTTTGTTGAAGGGCTTTTGTGATGGATAAAAGATTTAACCACAAATCAGGAACATAAAGGACGTCATGGAGCTCTAGTTCAAAAGTTGTTCCATTTTTGTTAGTAACCGTTCCTTTATATTTGCCAATGGACTCACTCATCATGATGGCGCTATTGCCAACAGTAATTTCCATCTGACATGGTTGAAGGTCGAACATGCCTAGTTTGGAATAACGCATATGGCATGTGGCGCCAGAGTCACCAATAAATGTATTTTCATTCATGGCGATTTTGTTGTGGGTGGATGACAGCAAAGTTTGTTTGGAAGTGCATGTTGCTATTAAAAGTAATGCTGAAGTTTCTTTGTTGTCGCCGGATTCATGTTGTTTAGATGGACCTTGTTTACGTTTTTCAGCGGCAGCCTTTTTGAAACAATCTGCTACTACATGACCACTTTTCTTACAATAAGAGCATCGAAGTTTTCCTGCATCTGATGTAATATTGGCTGCTGCTCCTTTTGGAGGAGGTCTATCTTTGGGGTCTTTGTAAAAATGGGGGCGGCGTGATGCATTTCTTGGATTATCCCAGCAATCAACGGATTTGTGACCTTTCTTTCCACAGAGTCCACAGTCTGTCTTGATTTGTTTGTTGGGACCACCTGATCCTGCTAGTAATGTTTCATTTCCATTATGATGATTTCCATTGAGGCGAGGGGGGTTTGCTATCATATATTGTTCATATAAGTGACGGATGTCAGCCTTTAATTCTGTTAGAGTCAGTTCAAGGCCGCGTTGCATATCCCTCTTTAAAATAGCCACTAACATCTGATAGATGTCCGGTGTTATGTTATATATAATCTGTGAGATTAATTTATCATCATCATATACTACTTTATGATCCAATCGTAGTTGATTTCTGATTCGTTCTAACTCAGAAAACCAAGCATCAGGATTCATGGTTACTTGGGTAAGTTTGCTTTGATTAAAACTTTGTTCAAGTGCGTGTTTTTGTGCAGCACTGACTGGTTTGTAAATCTTTTTCAGGTTTTCCCATGCTAAAAACGCGTCTCCATCTGGTAGTTCGTTGGTGATGGAGTTGTAAAGTGCACCGAAGCTGACATTGTCAGAGTCACGGAAAGCCATTTGGAGATTTGTGTTTGCAAGGTCGTTTGCTTTGCGAAGTTTAAGTAGTTCTTTTTCAAGGGGATCTTTAGGATCTAACACCATATCTTTTGGTGGACATTTTTCCTCGCCAGTCAATAGGTCCTTAAAGCCTCGAGTTTGTGCAATACCCAAAAATTTAAAAGACCATCGCTCATAACTTTTTGCTTCACCATTAAATGGAACAGACTTAAAGCTGTAATGCTCCTTTTCTTCTGACATGGTGAAGTTGTTTCGACTCGGGTCAGGATGGATAAGTGCTGGAAGCAATGAATCGTACGTCGTGCGGGAGCGAGATATCTGTACGGGATCGAGTATTTAAGTTTATTTATTTATTTTAGTACTGTATTAGTACTTATTCTTATTATTTAAAGCGAAGTGCGCGTAGCGAATAGATTTTCCGCTTTTGTTGGGTACCGGGGCCTACCTGCTGATGTTTGAATTAACCCTTTGTCTTCTTTTCCGTCTCTTCGTGTAACTGTATGGTAGTAGCTATGACCCAATAAAATAGTAAATGGTGCAGTACTGTAATTGGGCTCAAAGTCTTCACCGTCTTTGCGGTAACTAACAATTGTATGGGCAGGACTGTAGAGGGAGTGCACAAGGCTGTAGAGGTGAAGTGACTTTGGACGTGTGTGCGGGTAGACGCTTGGGAAATCTACACGCTGTCGCTTTGAATGGTACCGTTCAAATATCTCCTTGTTACTTAATTGAACTTTAAGAATTCCGTTTCCTTCTTGATACTTGGTAAGATCTCTACGCTTTTGATCTACCCACCCGTGTATGTGTGATGGTGAAAAGCACTCGTCTTCAGAATAGTCGGAGAAATCAATTTGTGTTGGACGCCGTACTGGTTTATATATGTCTCGTATGCGGACGATATCTTGGTAGGGTTCCAACGGGTGATCAATGTATGACAAACGTCTATAAGTTATAGCTTCGTAGAAGAATACTGTGTCTTGTTTATGGATTGCAAAATTGTCAGGATCCACCAATGAAG
>JANMZB010000823.1:0-17657 GCA_031382725.1 Sphingobacteriaceae bacterium
AGCTATTGACAATTTAAAAGCCCGGAAAGGGATCTGCAACGTGTACAACGAAGGTGCGCAGCAAGCAAGGTTTCCCATCTTGTGTTTTGTACACGAAGATGTTTTATTTGCTACCAAAAATTGGGGAGAAAATATATGCAAGCATCTTTCCGACAAACAAACCGGCCTCTTAGGTTTAGCGGGAGGAGATTCTAAAAGCCGGGTACCATCATCCTGGTCTATCCCGATCAAAAGCAATGAAATAAATATTTATCAGCATTATAAACGAGAAAAAAAAGAACCCCGGCATATTGTTGAAACCAGCCCGGGTAATGCATCAAAAAAAAGAGTGGTTGCCTTAGACGGTGTTTTCTTGTGTACCCGGAAAGATGTGTTTGAGCAGTTTCAGTTTGACGAGAAAACCTTTACCGGTTTTCATGGATACGACATTGATTTTTCTTTGCAGGTAAATACCAAGTTTAACAACTATGTAATTTTTGATATTATAGTGCATCATTTTTCTGATGGAACACCCGATAAAAAGTGGATCGAAAGCGCTAAATTGATCAGTAATAAATGGAAAAAAAAACTGCCGGTTTCTATTTATCCCCTGGCAAAAGCAGAGGCAAATTTATATCACTGGAAATCGTTACAGGTTTTTTTACAAAAATTATTTGAGCTGAATTATCCTCTCCCCATCATTTTCAAAAATTATTTAGTGTATTCATTTAACCAATATTTCACGGTCAGACGGTTTGTTTCTATGGGGAAATATGTGTTTTTATCTTCCTTGAAAAGACCAAATTCTCTTGGCCGTAATTACAATTAATGATCTCTATAATAATCTGTTCCGTTAAAAAGCATGAACTGGAAAGGGTTTCTTCTAACATTTCCAAAACTATCGGGGCGGAATTTGAAATAATTGGCATTGATAATACCACTTCCAAGTATGGAATTTGCGAAGCCTACAATCGCGGTGCCTCTTTAGCCAAAGGCGATATATTCTGCTTTATGCATGAAGATATTGCCTTTGAAACACAAGATTGGGGAAGCCTGGTTAGAAATCATTTGAATGATCCCGAAATTGGCATTATTGGAGTTGCGGGTGGTTCTTCAAAATCCATGGTTCCATGGAGTTGGTCGCCGGTAATAGGTAACAGTGAAATTAACGTTATACAACATCATAAATCCGGGAAGGAAAGTACACACGTTTGTAAAACAAATTCTCCCGATGATCGCTCCCCGATAAAAGCAGTAGTTTCTCTTGACGGCGTATGGCTTTGTGTTAGAAGGGAAGTTTTTGATCAATTTAAATTTGATGCTCATACGTTTCCCGGATTTCATGGATACGATATGGATTTTTCTCTTCAAATTTCAAGAAAGTTTAAAGTGGCTGTAGTGTTTGATATTTTAATTCATCACTATTCTGAAGGAAGCTTTAATAAAGAATGGCTGCAAAGCACTATCAAACTCAGCGAGAAATGGAAGTCTCATCTTCCAGCTTCGGTTAAAACCCTTTCCAGAGAAAACTTAATATTACAGCATTGGGCCTGTATGAAGTTGTTCATTACAGATTTACTTAATTTTAGATTTAACAAACTCCTTGTTTTTAAATACCTGTGCAAGTACTCCCGCAACTCTTATTTTAAGTATATGCACTTTTTATCGTGCTTAAAATTAATTCTTCTCAAAAAATCTTCCGGATAAGTTCTCCCTCTTTATGAATGCACCGCAGTTATCCATTATCATACCCGCTTACAATTCAGCAAAAACAATTGAAGAGACACTAAATAGTGTTATCGAACAAAATGTTGAGAATATTGAATGCCTGGTTATTGATGGGAGCTCAACCGACGGAACTGTTGCTATTTTAGAAAAATACAGTATTCAATTTCCATTTATAAAATACATTTCTGAAACCGATAAAGGGATTTATGATGCCATGAATAAAGGCATTGCGTTGGCAAAAGGCAATTACCTGTACTTTATGGGCAGCGACGATGTTTTTTACAACAACTCTGTTTTAAGCGATTTATTTGCTCATCCTTATTTTAATACGATAGATTTTATTTACGCTGACGTTTTATTTAAATATAACCGCTTTAGGGTGGGTGAAGAAAAAACCTATTTAAAGCTGATTAAAAACCAGGATAATATCTGTCATCAGGCTATTTTTTATGCGAAGCATATATTTGAGAAACTAGGGAATTACAATCTCAACTATCCTATCTATGCTGATTTTAATTTAAATATCAGATGCTTCCGCGATGATACGATCACAAAAAAATACTTAAACACCATCATTTGCATTTTCAACGAAAAAGGAACCAGCCATTTTCACCGAAGTAAAGACACCTATTTTATAGAATTGCATGAAGAATATGTGCAAACGTATGAAGACCCGGTGGTGATGTATGATACGCTGCGAAAGTTGGAAACGCGAGTAGCTGAATTATTAAATTCAAAAGAATATTTATTGGGAAAAAGGATTGGAGATTTGCTTAGAAAGTTAAAAGGGATTGCAAAGCGTTAGTGCTATAGCAAAGTATCCATCAAGCCAATTAACCTTTATCTTCTGGAGATAATATTAACCTAAGCTTAATTCATAAGTAATACGCTACTAAAAATATTAAAGCATTTTTGGTTAACCCTTAAACATATAACTATGAAATCATCAAACCTTTTGAAATTGCTATTTGCTATCATTTCTATCACCATCTTTAGCTGTAAAAAGCAAGACGATGTTATTATTAATTCTCTAATACAAAGTAATCGTTCTACCCCTGTGAGGTATCGGGATTCTGTATTTGCTTCTGTAGACACAACTTCCTTTTTTAATATTTTTTACAGAAGGGCGCAAAACTTTAATGGCACTACAGATTTGAAAATGGATGCTTACCTCCCATTTGGGGATACAGCTTCCAATAGAGCAGCTATAGTTTTTATACATGGAGGCGGTTTTGGAGCTGGTAGTAGAAAAGGTCCCGGCGATCAAAAAATATGTACGGATTACTCAAAAAGAGGTTATGTTACTATTTCGATTTCTTATCGAT
Source organism: Sphingobacteriaceae bacterium (assembly GCA_031382725.1). Classification (GTDB taxonomy): domain Bacteria; phylum Bacteroidota; class Bacteroidia; order Sphingobacteriales; family Sphingobacteriaceae; genus Paradesertivirga. Next base: position 3,033 of record JANMZB010000823.1, read on the forward strand.
TAGGTGTTAATTTTTTACCTGGACAAACTCAGGCTCAATCTGAGCAAAAATATTATGATGCAGTTTACAGGGCAGCTCAGGATGCCAGAGCGGCTTTACGGTTTATTAAAAAAAATGCAATAAGCGCAAAAATCGACACTAATAGAATCTTTATTGTAGGGGGGTCTGCTGGAGCTGGAACTGCAATCAATGTGGTTTATTTGGATCAGCCTGAATTAAACGGAATTGATTTTAGTCAATGGGGGCCATTAGATGGTACCGGAATATATGATTATCCTGGATATAATTTAAATGTGAAAGGAGTTGTAAATATTGCAGGAGCAATGGCTGATAAAAACTATATCGATTTTGGTGATGAACCAATGATTAACTTTTATGGAACTGAAGATATTTATTATAAAGATAATGTTTTAGCAATTAGAAATGGTTATCCAGCGATGTTCTTCGATAATGGTCAAAAAATAAAACTTCATATGGATAACTTAGGTATAAGCTCTCCTATTACCCTATATCAGGGTAGAGATCATGCGGGATTTCTTAATGACCCTTTACTCATAAAAGACGCTTTAAATATATCAGCTAATTGGATGTATAATCTGATGCAATAACGGTTTGATACATATCAATAGTAGATATTGGTTTTTAAAAACAGCGACAATAATATAAACAAGACTAATTAAAGTTTATGAGTAATCAGTGTTGTGCACCTGTTCTAATCATTACTTTTAACAGGCCAAATTTCACCAAAAGATTGATTGAAAAAATCAGGGAAGTAAAACCCTTAAGGTTATATGTTTCATCCGATGCACCTCGAGAAAATAATACTGATGATATTGAACTGGTAAATAGATCCCGACAATTTGCAACAGAGATAGATTGGGATTGCGAAGTAAAAACCCTATTCCAAGATAAGAACTTGGGTACCAGATTTGGCCCAATGACAGCTATCACATGGTTTTTCGAACAGGAGGAAGAAGGGATAATCCTTGAAGATGATTGCATTCCAAACAAAAGCTTTTTCAGCTTTTGTACAAACTTGCTTAAAAAATACCGCAATGATCCGCGCATTATGCACATCACCGGTACAAACCAGCAATTTGGCAAGAAGATAGGTAGTGCGAGTTATTATTTCTCAGCATTCCCTTCAGTATGGGGCTGGGCTTCCTGGAAACGAGTTTGGAATTTGTATGATGGGAAAATGACTTTATTTCCGGAATTTGAAAAAGAAGATTTATTTAATAGTCTATTCAACGATCCTGTAGTTATAGAAGACCTAAAGCAAGCTTTCAGACAAACTTACGAAGATAAGAATTGGGCATGGGATCATCAGCTTGGTTTTGCCATAGCTATAAATAATGGACTTTGCATTGTACCAAATGTCAATTTAATTTCAAATGTGGGGATTAAAAAAAATGGCGTCCAACAAGTAGATTCCGTTTTAGCAAATACCCAAACTTTTGAAATTGAAGAAACTCTTTCACATCCCGACTTTTTTATTGCCAATAAAGCAGCCGATATTAATCAGATAACATGGTCATATGAAGACACCACTACTGATGAAAAAATAAAATTTAAATACAAAAAATTCCAAAAGAAAACATTATTTGAAAAAATGAAGTCCAGATTATTGATGTAACAAATGCCCTCGTAAATAATGACTTGTGCTAGTTTTTAGATAGCTTCAGCCAACTTTATAACATATTTAAGACACTCTTAATAATAGTTACAATAAAAAGTTTGGTACAGACAGCTAGGAGACTTTAATAGAAGTAAGCTTATTAACTGTTGTTTTTCTTATTATAAAAGTCAATATTGATAAAAAGGGCTTTAGTTTAAAATAACCGTTAAGTGAAAATAAAAAATAATGTTTTAGAATCGTTTTGGATTTATATTTAAGGGAAAATAGTTCTTCAGTAAACTTGCTCATTGCGACCCAATGGTAATTGGCAATTTCCTTTTTGGGCTTGTCCTTCAACAAAACTATTGATTTTTCGCCCCATTTTTTAGTCAGCTTAATGTATTGTTCCATGTGGCTATAATTGGTATAACCTGAGGAGTAATGGTACATTAAAATATCGAAAACAACACATACCTTATACCCGCCGTGCAATATCTGTAATGAAAAATCAGCGTCATAACCATGGAATCCGACTAATGTTTTATCATCAAATTGATGTTGCTCATACACTTCTCTTCTTGTACACATCCAAACACCATCTATGCCAGTTACGGGTTTTATAATGGATTGATCACTTGGGTTAATAGTTTTAAAAGCGTGTTGCGGAGGTTTACTTCGATCATTTGGATGAACTAAAATATTTGCTTCATGTAATAACAAAGAAGCGTTGAATGAGCAGGGTAAAAATGTGGTTGGATGAGCTCCCACTACACCAATCAAGCCTACTGTATTGTCTTTTAAATGTTTTATGACGTGTCTTCCCCAATCTTGCGTTACAAACGATATATCTTCATGCATAAAGCAGAAGAAAGCATATTTTGCCATGGCGGCACCAATGTTGTAAGCGTTGCAAATACCATACTTGCCATCCTGATTATCTACAGCGATTATTTCATACGGTACACCAATAGTTTGTTTAACATTCTCAGAAACTTCAGTTAATAAGGTTGGATTTTTGGAGCAGATAATTATGGAAATCATAGTAATGCGAATTTTAATGTGATAATGCTTCTTTTTGCAACATATTTTTTCGGTTTGAAAGTTTCGGTTTATTTAAATTTAAGAGAATACTATTTTTTGTAACCGAAAGAAATGGTCTTAGGGAGAAAAACCGGTTTAACGACAGAAAAATATATTGTTTTAAAATATATTCCCAACTATAACCCAACTGAAATAAGAACTTTATAAAATTTGCCATAGCAATCCAATGAAGCTTTGTATAGTCTTGAGGGACTGCGCTGGAATGAACAATTGGAAAATCATCTTTCCATTTCCGGCTTAACTTTAGTAGCTCGGTTACATAAGCTTTGTTAGCACCTCCCTTAAAATAATGCTCTAGCAGCACATCGAAAACTACACAAACCTTGTACTTGCTTTGCACTTGTATAGAGTAATCTACATCATAGCCGTGAAAGTCTGTCAGGATTGCATCATCAAACTTAAACTCATTGTAGACATCCCTCCGTGTAATCATCAATGTACCATCGACACCTGTTGTTTCTTTAATTATAGACTTGTCATCAGGAGTAGCGGTATCAACATAAAGCGTTTTAACGCCGGTGTTTACATCTACAAAAATGCAATTTGATTCTGCTTTAACTGTATCTTTAGCATGAATTGAGGGTACCATTAATATTGGGCTACCGCCTAAAATCCCAATCAACCCTACTTGTTTATCTTTCAAATGGTTTATCACATTGATACCCCAATCCTGGGTTAGGAATATAACATCTTCATGTGAAAAACAAAATATATCAAATTTAGCTTTAGCTGCTCCAATGTTGTAAGCTTTGCAAATACCATATTGTCTATTACTGTTATCTATTCGAATAATTTCGTAAGGCACACCAATAGTCTCTCTTATATTATTAGAAACATTCGCAAATAATACCGGATCTTTAGAACATATAATTATGGAAATCATCCTTATGATTTAAATGCTGGCACAGCTAAATTGAACATCTGAATCATGACAATTTTACTCTGCTTTTGAGTCTTTGAAATACATTCAATTTAATATCCTTCTTCTCCTTATTTACTTCGCTGGCTTTTACATCATCAACAGTTAGAGAAAGTTGAAATAGATCTGCTTCTCTGTTTGGTATATAAAACTTGGGATGTATAAGAGGGCCTTCAATCTTTTGAATTGGAATATCAGCATGGGCGTGGGAGCTATCCTTTGTGTGTGTAGACTGGGCGCCAAAGCCAATATTGGTAACCAAATTTACATTTGGCACAATACATAACCCGTTATTAATGCCAATATGAAATGCTAATGGATAATCCCAAGTAATTATTTTTTTTTCATAAATCATTCTCGCCATATTGGTTACCCAATCGGCAATTTTTTTATCTGGGAAAATGTTAATCGTTTGATTTTCTTTCTCAAACTGTTCAAATTTTTCCATTTCCGGATCGTAATTTTTCCAAACGCGACGCCAACTTGCCCAACCCCATACTGCCGGTATCATAGAGAAATAATAGCTGGCACTCCCTCGTTTTCTTCCAAATTGCAGATTTGTTCCAGCAATATGCATTACCCTTGGGTCATCGCGATATTTTTCCAGGAGCTCTGAACAAAATCTAAAAAAATCAGAACCTGCTATGCAGTCATCCTCCAGGACAATCCCTTCTTCCTCCTGATCGAAAAACCAATCAAGAGCGGTAGTGCACGCATACCTTGCCCCTAAATTTTCATCTCTGAACATCGTAACCAGGTTGCACGACCAATCTATTAGATCGATTATTTTTCTTGTTTGTTTACACAATTCCACATCGTCTGGTCTCTCTATGCGAGGGCCGTCAGCGGCTATATATAATTTTTCCGGCTTCATTGATGCAATTGCATCAAATACTTTTTTTGTATTATCTGGCCTGTTAAAAATCAATAAAAGAACAGGCGTTTTTAAGGTATCCATTTGCATCTATTAATTAACCATTCAAGTTTTTCATATTCACTATCCTTATAAAAATTCATCGAATTATTTTGACTACACTTTGACAATATTACATCCATAAAAGAGATGTAAAAGTTGAATCAATTTAATTTTTATGATCAATTTATTATATCGTGCAAGGTCTACCTTACCATCCCTAAATAGAATTCCGCACCAAATTTTTAAACCCAATAGGAATAGTACTTTTAACCTTCCGAATCATTTTGCTCCTAAAAGAAAGTTTCAGATAAGCTTCGTTCTCAATTTTTAATAGCTGATCTTTTCTCCATTCCACATAATGGCAAGGAACCTTTTTCAATTCAAAAAAATTAAAGCTGGTTAACCTGTCAACGTAATTCGTGTAAATTTCTTTAAGATCAGGCCTGTTATTTAAGGTATATCTGTTTAATACCGAATGAACTTTTGTATTATCACTCGGATCTAAATTGCTGAAGTGGTAGAAAAAAAGCAGGGATTGAGAATTAACATAATAAGACCCTTCATTTTTAGATAGAAACCGTTCGTGCAAATTCCATGGCCCTATGTTATAACCCGGATGATCAATTACTAAAGCTCTTTTAAATAATATAGGTACCAGGTTCATCCAAAGCTGGTCTACAAATAATCCTTTTGCCAATTGATGATAACCATAAGTATAAGTACGCTCTTTCCACCACCTAAGCATACTGATGGTATTATCGGTAACTTTTAAACCCAGAAAGCCTAAATTATAAAGCCCGAAGTTTAAAAAGTCATTTTCAAAAGGGGTTTTACCGTCTAAGGGTATAGGAGTTAAAATGTGTGGTGTTAATAATATATCATTCGATTCCAGAAGCAGGCTCAACTCATCGAAGGGTTGATAGATGCAAATATCCGGATCTAAATAAAATATTTCTGATGCTTTTAAAGTGTTAATAAAATGAAGGAAATAATGCGGCTTTACCGCGGTATTTAACTCGATGATATTATACTTAATTGCTAAATCATAGATATCCGGTTCTATATCTGCTACCGGTAAAACCGTTACATTGAATTGCTGATAATTGATATCATCAGATTTTTGATCGATTAAACCAACATAAAATTCGAAACCCGGATTATGCAATAAAAAAGATTCAGCCAGAATTAATGCCTGGGCAAAATAATTGTTAGAGCACAACGTAAACGCAATTTTCATGTCGGGCTATTTTATGATAAAGAAAATAGGATTGTTATTCGGCGTCTGCATCAACCTGCACCTTAGCAGTACGTTTACGCACTTTCTCCGGCGGTGGATCTACCCATTTTCTTTTCTCTAAATCAAATGTTTTAATCATAACGGCAGGATTTCCGGAAATCAAACTATAATCCGGAAAGGACCTGGTAACAACGGAGTAAGCTGCTACACCACAATATTTTCCTAATGTAACACCCGGCATAATTGCAACATTAATACCAATGCCAGTATATGCTCCAATTTTAACATACCCTTTTGACACTATACGTCTCTTTCGAAGAGGAGTATTTTCTACTATAAGATTGCTGTGAGAGTTATCAGATATATATAAAAAATCTGCCGTTTCAACGCCTTCTTCAATAATTATTTTGTTGACAGCGGTAATCGACGCATAATCTCCTATAAAAACATTGTCGCCTATGTCTATTTGCGGTGTAAACGTTTGATCGGTATAAGGGTATGAATCATAAGCCGATATCCAGCTGTGAGAGCCTAAATGCGAATTTGCACCAAACTTGATGTACTGTTTACCTTCAATGGGTCTGCGGGGTGGATTAATGCGGGTGCCCGGCCCTGTCTGTATACCGAAATTTGGAAGTTCTGCAACCGGTGGTGGAGGTGGAGAAACTAGTTTTCTTTTAACAAAGCGTAAAATTCTAAGGATCATTCGTACTTGGTTTTAATAAACTCACAAGCCCTATATAGTGCCCGAGTTAACACGATGCGAACTTAATTAGTTTATATGATGTCCGAATTACCAAATCATTAAATCTTCGTTTAATTTAGAGCTACCCTTTACCGCATTAAATAGTACAGTACTCTTTTAACTAAAAAAAACATAATGCTTACAAAAGCACCAACAATAAAAAACAAGATAAAGCTGGATTTAGCATTTCCGTCAAACTTTTTAAGGGGTAACATGGGAGTATCTAAGAACTGAAACAAAGGTGTATCCTTCATCAAGGTGTTTTTGGCAGCTTCAAGGCTATTTACCAATTCCCCGTAAGTGCTTCTTAGTATCTGTATATCCGTTTGTTGTTTATCTCTGTAAACAGTTGCAACCTGCCTGCTGGGGTTGCTATGCGCGTCTGCAAATGAAGCCCTGCCATACATGGCATTGTAATAGGCAATGCGTGTAGAATCTGTCCGTTTCTGCAAAAAAGCCAGATTTATTTTAGAACGTTGTGTTCTGGTTTCGATATAATATCGGGTAACTTCATTTAATAAAGCTTCTAAAAAGTATTTTGAAAAAAGTTCGTTTTCTGTAACGCAGGTTACGGATATTATTGTTGTGCCGTTACCTTTTGCATTAATAGTTAAATATTTACCTGTAAGTGTTTGATGCATGTTATTGATGATTGAGCTGGTAAGCAGCCCTTGCCTGGTATCGGTAGAATAGGATTGAAAATCTAATTTTTTATATGGGCTATTCTTGAGCCATTTATCACGATAGTCTAGTGAATCAAGAAAAAAATCAGCAAACACCAATGATTTATTGTTGATAGTAACAGTGCTTTTTAAGGTTTTTTCAATCAGCAATCTGGATTGTAATAACTCTACAATGTTAGACATGCTGCTAAAAACCCCTCCGGCTTCTGTTTCCATTTCTATGCCTAATCGGGCCCCTAAGGCCGCAGTGGCAGACTTTGATCCCGAGGCTCCTTCATCTAAAGCAAACGTAATTTCTGCCAGGTAATTAGGCTCTTTCAAAAAGGTTTTTACATACCCGGCAACACCACATAACGTAGCTATTAGCAAAATAATTTTCCATTTAGACGCAATGTTTAAACCCAGATACTGCGCCTGAAGAATCATCTTTTTGGGAGAAAATTCATCAAATACCCTGTCTTTATCTGTTTCGGGAGTTGTAGAACTCATTATTTTGATATTGTGAATATAATTGCCGCTGTAGAAACCAGGCCTGTAATAATGGAGATAATTTCCATTGGCCGTATTTTTTCCCGCTCTTTCTTGGATGGCACAAAAATCTCGGTTCCTGCAGTTACCCTTGGGTAATCTCTAAAAAATAAAAACGTTTTTGTTCCTTTTACAGAACCGTTGGCATATACCGCGTACGAACGTTTCTTTGATGCCCGTTCTCCAAATCCTCCGGAAAGGATTACATAGTCTTTAAAATTATGCTGTTTGGCATATCTAACCAATGCCGGGTACAAAACCTCGCCGTTTACTCTTACGGTTTGCAACTGTTTTGGAATTCTGAGAGTATCACCATCATTCAAAAAAAGATCGTATTGCGACGCAGGATTTTCTAATATCTTTTTCAGATCAATACCCACATTATCAGACTTTTTAAGAACCGCTCCGTTTATATCATTTTGAAGTATAGCAGTAGGTACACCCGCCTCATAGTTCTGTTTTAGCAAATTAGCAAACCCTTGCTGACTGTTATTTTGTTCTGTTTTAGTGTAGTGCCGCGTTCTTGTCAATACTGCGCCCGCCAAATAAGCCTGCGGAGTAAGCCCCCCTGCTCGTTTTACCAAATCTGAAATCCGGTCGTTTTTAGAAGAAAGTGTATACTTGCCCGCGTAAATTATTTCGCCTTCGATAACCACATTCTTTTGTGTGAAATACCCGGGTGCAGGGCGAACATAAATTTCATCATAAGGTGATAATAATAGTTTAGCGGTTTCCGGAGAACTCTTAAGATCGGTTGTAATATCCTGTTCAAATATAACAGCGGTTTTGGGATTGTTTGATTTTGGATCCGCATCTTTTACCCGTCTAGAAACTTCTATTCGCTTAATAGAGGCTGTTTCTTTTAAGCCACCCGCCATTAATACAAGGTCATGAATACTCATCCCATCTTCAAAAAGAAAAACACCGGGATTAGCCACCTCACCACCTATGGTAACGTAATAACCTTCCTTTAATTCGAATTTAGAATAAATTTGTACCCTGTCTTCACGACGCAACGTAACATCCGAAATTGCACCACTTAATATTTTATCTAGTTCGACTGAAACGATTTCAGGACTTAAGTCACTCTTTAATCTGTGGATATTTGCTCTGCTGGTAAAAGCGTCTTCTCTCAGTCCATCGGCCTCTGTTATCAGTTTTGAAAGCGTCATCCCATCCTTCATTTCAAACTCGCCCGGCCTGTACACCGCCCCCTTAATACTGACCCTATTCGCAAATCTGTTTAGAATTTTACCAATAATATAGCTGTCTCCTTTCTTAGGAATAGTAGATTCTAATTCATTGCTTGATACGGTAGTTACGGCTCTATCTACATTTGTATTTCTAAAAACATTAATTTTAGCTGTATAAGCATTATCGGTAAAGCCTCCGGCATATCGTATTATTTTAGCTAGTGATTCCCCTCTGGTAACATCATACAATCCGGGCTTTTTTACTTCTCCCTTTAATTCAATACGAACATTATAGGTGTTAATTTTTATAACATCCTGATCCATTAGCCTGATGTCGTATCTTTTAGTACCGTTAACCAGATAATCGTAAACATCAATTGTTGCAACGTTTAGGTTATTTCTGATTACCTGGATATTACGAAACGATCCATTCTCGTTTGGACCACCACAAGCATAAAGGGCATTATATGCGGATGCAAGTGATGGAAGAGTATAAGTGCCCGGCAGAGTTGCTTCTCCAATTATTGTCACTTTGATACTTCTGATTGATCCCAGATTTACTTCGACAGAAGTGTGACCGCTTTTGATATCGGAATATATGGTATTGGCAAATCGCTGCGTAATTACTTTTTTTGCCTGTTCAATTGTAAAACCATTAAGAGAGATAGCACCCACAACCGGTATTCGAATTATCCCTTCCGGGGATATTTTTAAACGATAATTAGCTTCCGAATACCCTGTTACATCGATTATCAGTTCATCATCTGCCGCAAGCTGATAATTTTTTGGAGTTGGAATTCTTAAATTAGGTTCGAAGGTTACTTGAGGGTTATTAAAAACACCCGAACCAAAGTTTTTTGGTTTTAATTGACCGAAAGCCGTATTTAAATCACCTACGGGTCGCTGTTCCAGTCTGTTTATTGAGTCTTGAAGCTTACCTTGGGAAACCGATCGACCTATTGTATTTTGATCATCATTTTGTTTATGGGTTGTATTTAAAAGCTTTATCCTCTCTTTTAGCTTTATCACTTCCAAGGGCGGCATACCTTTTTGCTGAGCTAATTCATCCACTTGATCATCGGCAATGCCTAAACGTTTAGTTTCTGTAACAAACTTTCGGATCTGATCATCGGTGAGTTCTTCAACCTTTATATCACTTAAACTCGAAGAACTTTGACAAATACCATATAATGGCATACAAAATATCAACAATAAAAATAAAAACCGTTTTCTCTTTAATGTATACTTATTCGCTAAATGGATCTTCATCAAATTTCCTCTACCAGTTGAAATGCCAAAATTCAACTATTAAATGAACTGTTAGATTAACTCAATGTTAACTTTTTATAAACGGTGTTATTTGAAATTTAAAACCAATTAATTTTGACTTATTTTGTACAACCTGCGCACATATCTCCAAGGTTAAAATGGATATTTTTTAAATCATGAAGCGCTATTTTTTAATAGATCATAGGATTCTATTTCTATTTGGCTATTTGTTTTACTTTTTTACTCCTTACATTGTTGGAAGTACTCATGCATTTGAGGGGTATCCGGGAATGGATCTGTTTCATGGGTATTTTAAACAAGTACCTTCGGAAAAATTAAGCAGCTATTCTTTGATTACGCTTTCGTGGCTGCCAGCATTTTATGCTGGCCACTTTTGTTTTAAGTTAATTAAGCCTTTCAAAAAAAAACTAAGAAAGTTCCCTGCCAGTTACCAGTCAGATAAAATATGGCTAATAGCAGGTCTGTTACTTTTCGTATTAATACTTTTTGCATTCAATGCCCGTAGTTCGTTTGGGGGTGGCGATTATTTCAAAACGTATGATTCCGGAGCACGGGGGAAAATTTCCACGCTTCTGGTTACCTTCAACTTTTTACTTTTATATCAACTACTTAGCAAACAGACATTATCCATTGCACTTGTAGTGGGTATTACCTGTACCGCAATATTATTATTAGCCATTGGCGGCAGAATGTATGTGTTACAAACTTTCATAATTATATTAATTTATAAAACTTCTTTCGCTGCCAATAGATGGAGAGTTCAACATATTGCAATGGTTTTGTTGGCAGCTTTCCTGATTGGTGTTACCGTGGGATTATCCAGAATGAAATCGGGAGTAAGTTTTGATAAAGCGCAGTATTCCTTATTTGCCGAACCAGTTTTTACCTGGTTTAGTACGAGTACATTTTTGATTTACAACGAAATTCCGGTAATAAATATGCCAACTAACTTTTTAACATCTTTTTTAAACCTTGTACCTAATAGTATCTTAAGTTTAAAAAAATATGTAATATCTGTTAAAGGAATGGGCTATCATTATATTAACCCTCTGGGGGCAGATAGTATCTGGAGTACTATTGTTATTAATTTTGGATCTGTTGGTTCATTTTTCTTCATTTTTTTAACAGGCTTTTTATTAAACTTTTTAAGACATCTTTCTGAAGAAAAACATTTTTGGGCTGTATATTATATTCTGGTATGCAGCATTTTGCCTTTTCAAATTTTTAGAGACGGTTTCTACATTATCAATAAACAATTGTTTTTTAATTTCATGCTTTTCCCTGCTATCATTCTGGGGACATTGAAATTTATACAGTATACACAAAAAAAACCGTCACAAATGCTTGAAAAACCATAAAATTTTAGATGGAAATAGAAATCAGCATGGTATTACATACAGCGGCAAATATTAATTATTTAGTATCATAAGGTATCATCATATACGCACCACCAGGACTAAAAGCATTTGCCTGTACCTTCCCATTAATTGTAATTTCCCAGTAGAATATAGAATCAGATTCTAATTGTTTAAATATGGATATACCAATATTTTCACCTGAACCTTTATTAAATGAATATTTAACCGAATCTTTTCCAGATTCACCTCTTTTAAATACACTATTCGAATCAATATAATTTAAACGAAAATTAGTACCTCGAACCAGGTAAACAATCTTCTTTTTGACAGCGACGCTTTCTTGCTGCTTTTTATTGTTAGGAATAAGGTTTTCATCCTTCTTACCTTTTTTGCATGAACCAGAGCAAACGCATATCACACTAAAAAAGATTATCAAACTCCTCTGCTTAAAATTCATAGCCAACAATTTAGAGATATAACTTTAACACAACAAAGAGGCCGTCCCCGCGGACAGCCTCTTCACTTAAGATTTTAATGCTTATTTAAAAATATTGTATTATTTAGTTAGTAGCTATTGAGATCCAAGAACCTGTAGTCCAGATATCAGTTGTTCTAACAGCACCACGTTGAGTAGTACCAACAAAACCGTAAGGAGCAAGGTTGAAACCACCGCTTAAAGCTGGAGACCCCGTTTCTGGGTTTAGAAAAACCCCAATTTTAAACGCAGCATAATTAGCTAAGTAAGAATTACCATCAGCAAGAAATTCAGTTTCTAAAGCTGCGTTAAAAGTTGTAACTGGAGGGTTACCTTCAATGCTTGATAATCTGGTACGTTGAGACGCAGTTCCAGGCTCGAACAAGTTGCTTAACGCGATTGAAGTATTTGCTAAAGTTGGGTCAGTACCAATAAATTGAGCATCAGTTGTAGGAGTAGTGATGAACATGTTAGGCATAGCACCCGGAGAAACAATTGAGTTAACAAATCTTAAATTTGCGTTTCTTCTTACTAAGATACCACCATCAAAACGGCCACCAGAACCCGGGCGAACTGTTAATGAAGAAGGACCAACAAAAGTTGCGTTAGCAATGAAAGGACGTGATCTAGAAGCACCAACAAGGTTTGTAGTAGATGCGTTATTGTCTAATTCGATCATTTCAGAACCTGAGTTATCAGCTAAATCATTTCTGTAAGCAATAATGAACTGTAAGTTACCTTCGTAAGCCTCATCAAAATCGAAATCGTCATCTTTGTTACCGAAAGATAATAAGTGAGTTGCGTTAACACGACCACCGAAGAATTCAAAAGCATCATCACCACTGTTTGAAACTTCAATATGGTGAAGGGTAGTACCACTACCAACACCGCAAAGTGTTAAACCGTTTACTTCTCTGTTTTGAGCAGCAACTACACCACCAGCAAACTCGATGCGGTTATAAGTCATTGAACCAGAATTATCAGTAGGGATAGCACCACCATAAGTATTTCTGCCATTAGTTAATGCAGTAAATGCTTCGAAAGTGTTTGTTGTAGCTAAAGTCGAAGTAATGATAGGTGCGTTACCTAAAATAACAATACCACCCCAATCACCATAATTACGTGTACCTGGAGTAACATTTTCAGAAGTCCAAACAATTGGAGATGTAGCAGTTCCGTTTGCGATTAATCTACCGCCTTTTTCTACTACTAAAGTACCTTTGTTGTTTTCAAGATTAACGATATCAGGCGTACCTGAACCCAAGCTACCTTTAATTGTAACTCCCGCGTTTACTGTTAAAGTAACATTAGGGCGTACATAAACGATACCTTTAAGGTAAGTAGTTCTGGTAACAGTTGTATTTACAGTGATATCACCTTTAAGGGTATCTACTGTAGTACCTACAACTAGTTCTTTGAGGTTAGACCCTAAACCTACTGAATCTTGTGCATCTTTTTTACAAGAACTTGCAAAAACGATTGCTGCACCAAGTGCAGCGATAAATACTTTTTTCATTGTTTCTTTTTAATGTGGTTAAGTTTTTTTAAGTTTTTTTTTAAAATCACCGGGTGATATAAAGAACAGTTACTTTCAAATAAGCTAAGCAAACATAGAGCAGCTAAGTAAACTCCCTATTAATATTACATTATCTATAAGCAAGGTTGTTGTTAACTTATATAGCGCATGAATTAACATATTTTAACATACAAGTAATATGGTTTTATGTATATAAGAGTATTTTACTCGCGGTGTCCTCCAAACGAAGTTTTCATTCCGGACGTAGGGGTGGGATTTAATATTAATGGTTGCTAATTTCCCCGCACTTTGTCATCCCGAGCGCATCGGTGGGATCTAATGGTCGCTATGTTTCTGCCCTTTGTCATCCCGAACGCAGTGGTGGGATCTAATAGTAATAAGTAATTGCAATTCCCGTCAGCACTGCCAGATCTCTCCTTAGGTCGAGATGACAAAGGGTACTGAGATGACAAGGGGTACTGCGATGACAAAGGGCAAGCAAGATTACAAAACCAGCAAAATAACAAAATTGTATCTTACACCATGAAGCAGCATAATTACTTCGTATATATCGTTACTAATATCTCTAAAAGCACTTTATATATTGGTGTTACTAATGATCTAGAAACCCGGCTACAGCAACATCTGGCAAACAAAAATAAGCCTGAAACATTTGCCGGAAAGTACCATTGCCATAATTTGGTGTACTGGGAGCGTTTTCAATATATTGATGATGCTATTGCACGGGAGAAAGAGTTGAAGAAGTGGAACAGGGGCTAAGAAAAATAGTTTGATACAAGGGTTTAATCCGGAATGGAGGTTTTTGAATGATGAGGTTAGTGAGGAGTAAGGGGGGTTATCTTGAACGCATGGGTTCGTTTTTGTCATCCCGAACGTAGTGGTGGGATTTAATGGTAATGTGTAATGGTTGCTATTCCCCTTTGCATAGCCAGATCTCTCCTAAGGTCGAGATGACAAAAGGCAAGTCGAGATGACGAGGGGCGCTTTGTCATCCCGAACGCAGTGGTGGGATCTAATAGTAATAA
>JANMZB010000824.1:0-13183 GCA_031382725.1 Sphingobacteriaceae bacterium
GGATGTTTCTAACGCTGAGATTAAACGCATTCTACAGGTTCAGGATAGGATAATTAAATCTGTGCCGGAAGTAGATCAGGTATTAGGAAAAGCCGGGCGGGCGAGTACCGCCACTGATAATTCACCTGTTAGTATGATTGAAACAATCATCACACTTAAACCAAAAAGCCAGTGGCGGGCAGGGTTAACCAAGAAGGAATTGATTAATGAACTGGATGCCAAGCTTCAAATTCCTGGTGTGGTAAACGGCTGGACACAGCCCATTATCAACCGGATTAACATGCTTTCAACCGGTATTCGTACAGATGTGGGCGTAAAGGTTTACGGGCAGGATTTACAACAAATCGATAAAGTATCGAAAAACGTTCACTCGCTTTTGCGGAATATAGATGGTGTTAAGGATGTGTATGTAGAGCCGGTCACCGGAGGTAAGTATCTTGAAATTGATATCAAGCGTGAACAATTAGAGCGGTATGGACTCACTATAGACGATGTAAACGCAACGGTAGAAACGGCCATCGGAGGAGCACCTTTTGCATCAACAGTTGAAGGCCGTCGTAGATTTAGCATCAATCTCCGCCTTGGGCAGGAGTATCGCAACAGCATTGAACGTTTAAAACGCATTCCGTTAAGTTCACCCGATGCGGGCACAATCCCGCTGTCAGCCGTTACCGAAATGCGATTTGTAAATGGCCCTCCGATGATCACGTCCGAAAATGCGGTTTTGCGTGGTGCTGTAATGTTTAATGTTCGGGAAAGGGACTTGGGCAATACCGTTCAGGAAGCGATTGAAAAACTTAACAAGCAACTCAATTTACCGCAGGGTGCCTATATCGAGTGGAGTGGTCAGTATGAGAATTTAATCCGCGGCCAGCGAACCTTATTATATATCGTTCCGGTTGTTTTGTTGATCATTTTTCTGTCGCTTTATCTGGCTTTTAAGTCCTTACGGGAAGCCTTTTTAAGTCTGATTACAATACCGTTTGCACTGATTGGCGGAGCGTACCTTGTTTATTTCTGGGGAGTAAATCTGTCTGTGGCGGTAGCCGTAGGTTTCATAGCACTTTTCGGGATAGCTGTTGAAACAGGCGTAGTAATGGTTATTTATCTGAATGATGCCATGCGCCAATTGGTTGCTCTAAGAGGGAATTCTAGCGAGACGATCAACAAAGAAGAATTAAGGGAGTTTGTAATTGCCGGTGCTGCGAAACGTTTGCGGCCAAAAATCATGACGGTTTGCGTTGCATTATTTGGTTTAATTCCAGTACTGTGGTCGCAAGGTGTAGGGAGCGATGTGATGCAGCCCATTGTGCTGCCAATGATTGGAGGAGTACTCACCTCGTCTATCCATATTTTAATTGTTACGCCACTTATCTTTTTAATGACAAAGGAATACGAACTGAAAAAATTTGGGAAAATGGAGGTAAATGATGGTCACTAGGTTTAGTTTATTAGGGACGAGTTCATTGGGAATTAGTTTGGTAGCCAATACTAGACGCCCTGTTTGTCATTTCGACCATAGGAGAAATCTACAGTTTGGTAAGGTATTAAAAGATCTCTCCTTGGGTCGAGATGACAAAGCGCACTATAATATCTATGCCAGAAGAGGTTTTTCGGTAGATAAGCTTCCAGTTTGTCATTTCGACGATAGGAGAAATCTACGGTTTAGTAAGGTATTAAAAGATCTCTTCCGCCAAACGGCGGATCGAGATAACAAAGGGCCTATTAACAAGAAGAACGGGTCTGGAAGCTGTTCTGGCTTGAAGTCGCTTTTCATGTCATTCACTTTGATGTGTTTAATGTCGCTTAATACGGTTGCACAAGAAGCGATGAGTTTGGACCAGATCATCAAAGAAATTGAAGCAAATAACCCATCATTAAAAGCTTTTGAAAGTCAGGCGAAGAGCCAGGAGGCACGAGTTGAGGGCGCGGGTTCCTGGATGGCTCCAATGATTGGTGCTGGTACATTTATGACTCCTTATCCCGGTCAGGGTATGGTTGAAGATAGCGACAGAGGTGCCTTTATGATTTCGGCTGAACAGGAAATTCCTAATCCTGCAAAGACAAAAGCAAAGAAAGAATATCTCGGAACATTGGCTGATACGTACAGATTTGGTAGGTCCGAGCGGTTTAATGAATTACGCGGTCGTGCCCGCTCGCTCTATTTCGACTTGGTTATCGCTTCGAAGCGAATGAAATTTCAAAACGAAAACCGCCGCATAATGCAAACCATGAAGAAGCTGGCTGATATTCGTAACCCGTACAATCAGGGCAGATTGAATGAGGTTTTTAAAGCCGATGGTCGTTTATCCGAAGCAGACAACATGCTTCTGATGACCGAGAATCAAATTAAAGCGAATAAGATTGCCTTAAATGCCTTAATGGATCGTCCGGCAACAGCCGAACTAAAGATTGATACGGAATATAGAGTAGTATTTGCGCCCTTGGCTCTGCTAGATTCAAGTTACCTGGCCGAAACGAGAAGCGACATCCTGCACATGGATCATAATATTCATTCAATGCGTGCCAATATTCGGCAAATGCAGCAGGAGGCTAAACCCGATTTCAGATTGCGTTTCGATCACATGTCAAATTATTCAGCTATGATGCCAAATCAATTTACGGTCATGGGAATGCTTTCGATTCCAATCGCACCGTGGTCCTCGAAAATGTATAAGTCGGAAATTAAATCTATGAATTTCGAAATTGATGCCATGCGTCAGCAAAAGGCCGGAATGCTAACAGAGATGCTTGCGATGTCCAAATCTATGGAAATTGAATTGACCGCAATGCAGCAGCAGTTGGACAGGTATGAGAAAAAAATTCTTCCTCTTCTAAAGAAGAGTCTTGATGTTTCACTGCTTTCTTATCAGGAAAATAAGATGGATCTGACGATGGTTATTGACAGTTGGGAAGCGCTTAACATGAGCCAGATGAATTACCTGGAGGCGATGCAGCGGTATTATAAAATGATTGCAGAATATGAAAAAAGTATTGAAAGATAGACTGCGTTGGGGAGGTTTTTTGTTTCTCTTTCTTCTTGTCCTCGGTTGTAATTCATCCGAAAAGGGCGAAGAGCATAGTCACGAAAACGCAAAGTTTACTTGCCCAATGCACCCTCAAGTTGTGTCGGATAAACCCGGAACTTGTCCTATTTGTCGTATGGATCTGGTGCCGGTTAACAGAAATACATCGGATATAAAGGTTGATGCGAGTCTTGAAAATTTGATTAAACCTACCAACCAATTGGTGCTTTCTGGTATTAGAACGGTTAAGCCTACTGATGGAGTACGCACCTCCAATTTGCAGGTACAAGGGGTTATTAACTACGACACCAATAATTGGAACACAATTTCGAGTAGGGTGGGTGGAAGAATCGAGCGATTGTACGTAAAGTACAACTATCAGTATGTGAGCAAAGGGCAAAAGCTGCTGGATATTTATAGTCCGGATCTGGCCAATGCGCAGCAAGAATTACTTTACCTGAAAGCGAGTGGCGATAAAGCTTTATTGGAAGCAGCAAAGACAAAACTTCTACTGCTCGGAGCATCGAATGAACAGATAAACCAAGTTATAAGAACAGGTAAGGTTGATTATACGGTCAGCATTTACAGCCCATATTCTGGTTATGTTGCCGAACAAAAAACTTCGGGGAGTGGTAATGCCGGTGCGTCTCAAAATGGAACAGTCATTAGTCAGGAGGGAGGTGAGGCTGCAATGAATAGCATGTCTGAACAATCCTTGCCTTCTCCTTCACAGGTTCCTCAGGTTGAAAGTAATTCGCCACTATTAGTAAGAGAAGGGCAATATTTGAATGCGGGGCAGAAAGTATTTAGTTTAATAAATGCTAATTCGGTTTGGGCGGAGTTTTTTGCGGGATCAGATCAACTGACGATCTTAAGAAAAGGAACATCTGTCCAGGTTACTTCGATTGATAATCCCAACCAAAAGTCGTTCAGTAAAATAAGCTTAATTCAGCCCTATTACAACGAAGGAACTTCCTTTTCCCTTTTGCGTGCCCGCATTAATAATCCTGATAAAGGATGGAAGGTTGGACAGCTTGTTTCCGTCAAAGCGGATGTTGACAATAAGTTTGGAACCTGGCTTCCCCGATCATCAGTGCTTCATTTAGGATCGCGGTATGTGAGTTTTGTTAAAAAAGACGGAACGTTTGTTCCCGCCTATGTACAGGTAAAAGAGCAACGAGGCGAATGGGTTGATATTGGTGATAGTTTATCCAAACAATCAGAGGTGGCAGTTAATGCCTGGTTTATGGTGGATAGTGAAAGTTTTGTTAAAGTAGATAGTATTAAGTCAAAATTAAAAAGTCAAAATTAAAAATCGCAGCCGGTATGATTTGCCGGTGAGTTCACCTAACATAGGTTCAAAAAGTATGAACGAAATAAACGTATTTCCTTTTGCTAAAAGCAGTTTGAAGTATTGGCTATTGCCGATGATGATGACTTTGTTTATGGCCTGTAAATCTAAGTCGTCGGATGACGCAAGTCATTCGATGAATAATGATGATCATCAAAATCAACAGTACACTTGCCCTATGCACCCTCAAATAATTCGCGACAAACCAGGCTTATGCCCCATTTGTAAAATGGATTTGGTGCCTGTCCAAAAAACCGGGACCGGGGCATTACTGATGCTAAGCGAAAGCCAGATGCAGCTGGCGAATATTAGAACTATTAAGGTTGGGGAAGGAACCTTCAATACTTCCAAAAGTTTAACGGGTAGATTAGTAACTAATCCGCAAAACACCGAACTCATTTCAAGCCGTTTACCCGGAAGAATCGAACGGCTTTTTGTGAAGGAAGCCGGTCAGCGGGTTTTAAAAGGACAGCCTTTGTATCAAATTTATAGTGAGCAATTGCAGGTGTTGCAGCAAGATTATTTACTTCAGTTACGACAGGTTGCTTCTTTTTCGGGAGAAAGGATTTACGTATCACTTCGGGAGGCAGCAAAGAATAAGCTTAAGCTTTTCGGCTATTCCGATGCTCAGATAAGATCCCTAAGTAAAGCTAATCAGGTATCACCAACCGTTACTGTTTATGCCAGGAGCACAGGGGTGGCAATCGAAATTATGGTGACTGAGGGTCAATACATAAGTGAAGGCAGTGCAATAATTCAGGTTGAAAATTACGGCAGGTTATGGGTCGAGGCCGATTTATATCCATCAGAAATAGATCAGGTTAAATTAGGATCGATACTTAAAGTTCTGGTAAATGGCTTTGAAGGTACAGCCCAAAATGCGAAAGTTGACTTTATCAGCCCTGCCATAAATCCATCAACACAGCGTTTAACCATTCGTGCGGCTATTGATAATGCTTCGGGCAGATTTCAGGCTGGCATGCAGGCAAACGTTTTATTATCTACCGCAACTATAACGAAAGCTGTGAGTTTACCCATTGAAGCGGTTATTCGTGACGAGAATGGTGCTCGTGTCTGGATTAAATCTAAAAGTAGTTTTAGCGAACGAAAAGTTACAACAGGGGCTGAAGATGCCAGTCAAATTGTAGTAACTTCGGGTATAGCCAATGGAGAAGAAGTAGTAAGTTCAGGAGCTTATCTGTTACATAGCGAATCAGTATTAAAAAAAGGTGGGTCGGAATAGTGCCGCCAACAACTTAATGTTTAGAATAATAAACTAAAATAAATATCATATGAAAACCAACAAAATCGCAATCATTGGCCTTGCTTCGATGTTTGCCATCGCAACAGCATGTACAAATGGTACAAAGGAAAAAACAGCCGGACATGACACCTCGGAGCATGAAAATGCAACCGACGTAAATGCATCTGTAGAAGCCGGGAGCCCCAAATTTAAGGATGAGAAGATATCAGCTGTTTATGAGCATTACATTCATGTTAAATCGGCTCTAGTTAAATCGGATGTGAAAGAAGCACAGGCTGGGGCAACAGCTTTAAATACGGCTTTAACTAGCGCCAACAATAAGAAAGCTGCCGATTTTGCTGCAGCCATTGCGGCATCGTCGGATATCAAAGTTCAGCGTACCAGCTTTGATGAGCTGACTGCTGAAGTGGAATCTGCAATTAAAACTGCCGGATTAGCTTCTGGAAAAGTTTACAAACAGTATTGCCCAATGGCGAAGGATGGTGAAGGCGCTTATTGGCTTGCAAGCGAATCGGAGATTAACAATCCATATTATGGTGAGGAAATGTTGAAGTGCGGCGAGGTTAAGGAAGAGATTCAGTAGCTTTTTAATTGCGTTAAACTCTCCAAAAGTTCTAAACTTTTGGAGAGTTTATTTTTTTGGAGGATCTGTTTCCACAACGTTCCGAATCTAGCCATCTAAACCCGATAGTAGTGAAAAGCGAGCCAGGCTCAAAGCTAGGGAAGCTTGCAACGGATAGCGGGGCTGCAATATCCATAACTATGCAAGGTGATTTCATAAACTTCACTACTCGCTAGTCGAGATTGAAAATCTAAAATTGCAGCATTTACTTAACTCCAATTGCAGCGTATACGGATCCGCGCAATGCCTTATGTAGTATGAGGGTGTAGCGAGTCTAAAGTCATAGAAGCATTAGTCCTCCGTTCCAATAACCTTTTTATTTTCAATACCTTGAACTTTTGGAAATTTAAAACTACCCAAAAGTTTATCATCAAAAGTTAATACAACATCAACCCCAAATTAATTTCCTCCCAACCTCTTGATAATCATTTTTATTTACCCTACTTTTGCAATCCCAATTTTGGGATAAAAGAATAATAACGAAATCGCTAAAAAAACTAAATGCCTACTATTCAACAACTAGTTAGGAAAGGTAGAGTAGCTCTGGAGGATAAGAGTAAATCCCCAGCGTTGGACAGCTGTCCACAGCGAAGAGGAGTATGTACACGTGTATATACTACTACCCCTAAAAAACCAAACTCAGCAATGCGTAAAGTTGCCCGTGTACGTTTAACAAACGGAAAAGAGGTGAACGCTTACATCCCTGGAGAAGGTCACAATTTACAAGAGCACTCAATCGTATTGATTCGTGGTGGTCGTGTTAAAGATTTGCCTGGTGTGCGTTATCACATCATTCGCGGTGCTTTAGATACTTCTGGTGTTGCCGGAAGAAATCAGCGTCGTTCTAAATATGGTACTAAGAAACCTAAACCAGGCCAGGCTGCTGCAGCTCCTGCAAAAGGTAAAAAGAAATAATAAGGAGGATATAAAATGAGAAAGTCAAAACCAAAAAAGAGAATCCTTCTGCCAGATCCGAAGTTTAACGACGTGATGGTAACCCGCTTCGTAAACAACATGATGTACGACGGTAAAAAGTCTATTGCTTATTCTATATTTTATGATGCTGTTGAGTTGGTTGAGAAAAAAACCAGCGAAAGCGGATTAGAGGCTTGGAAAAAAGCTTTAAACAATGTTATGCCTGCTGTTGAGGTTAAATCTCGCCGTGTAGGTGGTGCTAACTTCCAAGTTCCAACCGAGGTTCGTCCGGAGCGTAAAATTGCTTTAGGTATGAAATGGTTGATCCTTTACGCTCGTCGTCGTGGTGAAAAAACCATGATGGAGAAATTAGCCGGAGAAATCATTTCTGCTTCTAAAGGCGAAGGTGCCGCAGTGAAAAAGAAAGAAGATACTCACAAAATGGCTGAGGCGAATAAGGCGTTTTCACACTTCAGATTCTAACGAAAAAATGATTGAATGAATGAATGAGTGAATGAGAGAATATTCTTTCCTTCATTAATTCATTCCTTCATTAATTCAAAAATAATGGCAAGAGATTTAAGATTTACAAGAAATATAGGAATCGCGGCTCACATTGATGCGGGTAAAACCACTACAACTGAACGTATTCTTTATTATGCCGGTGTTAGTCATAAAATTGGTGAGGTGCACGAAGGTGCAGCTACAATGGATTGGATGGCACAAGAGCAGGAGCGTGGTATCACCATTACTTCGGCTGCTACTACAGTTAACTGGAAGTACAGAAATCAAAATTATCACATCAATATTATTGATACTCCCGGACACGTAGATTTTACCGTTGAGGTAAATCGTTCATTACGCGTACTGGATGGGTTGGTATTCTTATTTTCGGCAGTTGATGGTGTTGAGCCTCAATCTGAAACTAACTGGAGATTAGCGAATAACTACAACGTTGCCCGTATTGGTTTCGTTAATAAAATGGACCGTTCTGGTGCCGACTTTTTAAAAGTAGTTAAGCAAGTAAAGGACATGCTTGGAAGCAATGCGGTTCCTTTGCAGTTACCAATTGGTGCTGAAGATGGTTTCTTGGGTGTGGTTGATTTGATTAACAATCGTGGTATCGTTTGGAATGAGCATGATAAAGGGATGACTTTTACTGAAGTTCCGATTCCGGATGATATGATTGATGAGGTTGCCGAGTGGAGAGAGAAATTATTAGAATCTGTTGCTGAGTATGATGAGAGCTTAATGGAGAAATTCTTTGAAGCTCCTGAAACCATCACCGAGCGCGAAGTTTTAGATGCTTTACGTCAGGCAGTTCTTGATGCTAAGATTGTTCCTATGGTGTGTGGTTCATCTTTCAAAAATAAAGGTGTACAAACAATGCTTGATTATGTGATGGAATTACTTCCTTCACCAATGGATGTTGAAGGTATTGTTGGAACTCACCCTGATACAGGTGTTGAAATTCTTCGTAAACCAGATGTAACTGAGCCTTTTGCAGCTTTAGCATTTAAAATTGCTACCGATCCTTTTGTAGGTCGTTTGTGTTTTATCCGCGTTTACTCTGGTAATCTTGATGCTGGATCATACGTATTTAATATGCGTTCAGACAGTAAGGAGCGTATTTCCCGTATCTTCCAAATGCACGCTAACAAGCAAAATCCAATCCCTAATGTAGGAGCTGGTGATATTGCTGCGGTAGTTGGATTTAAGGATATTAAAACCGGAGATACTCTTTGCGACGAAAAACATCCAATTATATTGGAATCAATGAACTTCCCTGAGCCTGTTATCGGTTTAGCCATTGAGCCTAAAACTCAAGCTGATGTTGATAAATTGGGTATGGCTCTTGGTAAACTTGCTGAAGAGGATCCTACATTCCACGTTAAAACGGATGAAGAAACTGGTCAAACAGTTATTTCAGGAATGGGAGAGCTTCACTTAGATATTTTAATGGATCGTTTAAAACGTGAATTTAAAGTTGAAGTAAATCAGGGAGCTCCGCAGGTTGCTTACAAAGAAGCAATTACCGGAACTGTTCAACACAGAGAAACTTACAAGAAACAAACTGGTGGTCGTGGTAAATTTGCTGATATTCAGGTTGTAATAGGCCCAATTGATGCTGATTACGAAAAAGGCGGACTTCAATTCGTTAACGAAATCTCGGGTGGATCTATTCCTCGTGAATTTATTCCATCTGTTGAAAAAGGATTTGCAGCTGCCATGGCTAATGGTGTTTTAGCTGGTTACCCTCTTCCGGATATGAAAGTTCGTTTGATTGATGGTTCATTCCACGCAGTCGATTCAGATGCTTTATCTTTCGAGATTTGTGCTCGTGGTTGTTTCCGTGAAGCATTGCCAAAATGTAATCCTGTACTTATGGAGCCAATTATGAAAGTAGAGATACTTACTCCGGAAGAAAACATGGGTGATGTAATTGGTGATATGAACCGTCGCCGTGGCCAGCTTTTAGGTATGGATTCACGTGCCGGTTCACAGGTAATTAAAGCTACTGTGCCTCTTTCAGAAATGTTTGGTTATGTAACTCAGTTACGTACTATCACTTCTGGTCGTGCAACTTCAACAATGGAATTTGATCATTATGAAGCTGCTCCGAGAAACGTACAGGATGAAGTAATCGCGAAAGTAAAAGGTAAAAAAGCTAACGCTTAGTAAGTAAAAGCAGAAAGGTAAAAGGTTAAAGCTTTGCCTTTCTGCGTTAATAAATTCATTTCCTTGCTTAATTAATAGCTCTTAAGCCGGGATTAACTTAAAATAAAATGAGCCAAAGAATCAGAATTAAATTAAAATCTTACGATTACAACTTGGTTGATAAATCAGCTGAGAAAATCGTTAAAACTGTAAAGCCGACAGGTGCAGTAGTTAGCGGACCAATTCCTCTTCCAACAGAGAAGAAGATCTTCACGGTATTACGTTCACCACACGTGAACAAAAAAGCTCGTGAGCAGTTCCAGCTTTGTGCTTACAAAAGGTTATTAGACATTTATAGCTCTAACTCTAAAACGGTTGATGCTTTGATGAAACTTGAATTGCCTAGTGGTGTTGAAGTAGAAATCAAAGTTTAAGTACCTGATATTCGAACATAAAAAAGCCTGAGCAGTTTATCTGTTCAGGCTTTTTTGTAATGTTGGACTGTCAGCTTTTGCCTCTGCCTTTCTTTACTGGCTCTCCTTCATCTCGTTTTGCAAGAAGTTCCTCAATGGTATTCCTTTCAGTTTGAAGCTCACGGGCCAATCTCAGCTCTTTCTCTTTCGACTTTGCTTTAAACGTGTTATATTCTTCTGATATCTCGTTGTACTGTTGCTTGTGTTGCTTTGCATCCAATGAGCTTTTGGTAGTTGTAAATAAAACTGTTGCAAGGGCTAGTGCCAATACCAAAATAGTTCCCCAAACTATCCAATTATAGGTAGAGGTATCAACATACATGCCTAGTACTTCAATTTGATTCGAACTGGTGACTGACTTTTCAGTAGTCGCATTCGATGAGGTGGGGCTAGATTTAAGTTCGTTTATTTGCCTGGTTTGCTCTTCTAACTTCTTTTTTATATCAGCTATTTGCTTTTTATTACTGGCTAACGAGTCGTTAACACTTTTCCATAAACCAGATAAACGCCCGGGGTTGATCACTTTATAACCCTTCTGCATCCATGAATACCTTAACAGATCTTCATATTGCCCTTTCAAAGAATTGTCTTTCGGCCTAACTTCAATTACCGGTTGCTTTATAACACTTTTAGCAGAATCGGCGACGACTTTAGCTGAAGTTTTTGCTTGTAGCGTTTTAGATGCCGGAGTGGTGACTGTTGCAGGAACAGCTTTCTTTGGCTTTTGCGTCGCGCTTGTTGTTGTCGCCGGTTTAATGCTCGTTTTAGGTGTCGTTGCGCTTGAAACTTTGGACGAGTCCTGGGCATAAGCAAAAAAGACTAAAACGAAAAGGTTAACAAAAAGAAGCGAAAGGCGTTTACACGATGTCTGTCTCATAGAAATGGAGTGCTATTATAGATAAAGGTGAAAATAGGGATTTTATTAAATACAAAAAATTAAACCTGATAAACATTTGCTTACCCGGAACAGCCCTTTTAACGTAGTCCCCTAAAAATCGTTGCATACATTTGATATCGTTATCATCATTTAATAAGCTTACCTGCAACAAATCTACTTTATTATATTTACCTCATGAATATTGGAGTTATTGGTCTGGGCGATATGGGATTATTATGTGCCCGTAAATGGGCCGAAAAAGGATACACTGTATTCGGCTGCGACTTGCCCCAAAATTATGAAACTCTAAAAAAGGCATTAAAAGATACTTCAATAGTTCTTTACGATCAGGCATCAGAAGTTGCGGAAAAGGCAGACTTTCTGCTTTTTTCCGTGGAAACGTCAAATATAAAAAAGGTTGTTGCCTCAGTTGCTGATCACATTCGTGCCGGATCCATAGTTGCAGGCCAAACATCTGTAAAGCATCCGGAGATTGAGGCTTTCGATACTTACATTTCGAAAGATATTCACGTTTTCACCTGCCATTCTTTACATGGGCCCTCGTTTTCTACTAGCGGCCAAAAACTGATTGTTGTGCCGCATCGCGTAAGCTCGAATGCTTACCAGGCCGCGATGGAAATTTACAAAGCCCTCGACTCCGAAATAATAGAAATTGGGACGCATACTCAGCATGATAAAATTATGGCTGATACCCAAGCTGTAACTCATATGGGTTTTGAGAGTATGGGAACCGCCTGGAAAAATTCAGGGTTTTACCCCTGGGATCACGGAGCTTATTCTACAGGGATAGACAATGTGAAGATTTTAACAACTCTACGGATATTTAGCTATAAGGCACATGTGTATGCCGGCTTAGCGATCTTAAATCCTTTTGCCAAAGAACAAATCAGGCAATATGCGAAATCAGAATCGGAATTGTTTAAGATGATGATTTGCGAGCAGGAGGAAGATTTTAGAGCCCGGATAAAAGCGGCGAACGAATTTGTTTTCCATGGCGAGAGAGAATTCATTACACTGGACACTGGCGTGATGAAAGATTTCAAAATGTCTGAAGAGGCTGATGATCACATGCCAAATTCTCATTTAAGTTTACTTGCAATGGTCGATTGCTGGTATCAGATGAAAGTCAATCCGTATGAGAATTTGATTTGTCAGACTCCTCCTTTTAGATTAAGGCTTGGGATTGCGGAGTATTTGTTTAAAAATGAAACACTACTAGAGGAAACTATCACAACAGCTTTATACGACAAAAGTATTCGTGCCGACGATCTCGAATTTCATTCTGCAGTAAGGGAGTGGGCATCTATTATTGAATATGGTGATATGGAAGGTTATATTTCCCATTTTAATCAGGTAAAAATTTTTTTTGCAGATAGATTAGCAGATGGTGCAAAGCAAAGTACTAGGCTGATAGAGAAATTAAGTTAGTTGGACTAAATGTATTTTGCTATTGAGTTTTATATCTTAGGAGCTTAATCACCTATTATGAAAAAAATCATTCTACTAATGTCCATTACGTGCTTCTTAGCTTTTTCTGGTTGTAACCGAGATAAAGAAGATGAAAGAATTGGTGTTATTGTTGGAAAAAATTGGAAATTAACGGCTGCCACAGAAGATGGGGAGGATGTTTATCTAGAATACTATCCCGCTTGCGAAAGGGATAATATTGGTAAATATTTCTCTGATGGTACTTATCAGGAGGACGAAGGTCCAACAAAATGTAGTCCTAATGACGACCAAATATTTCAAACTCTTAAATGGAAATTCAATGGTGATAAATTAGTTTTATCCGAAGAAGGCTTTTCTATTGAATTTACGATTGTAACATTAACTAGAAGTACACTCAAATATCAAACGCGCATAGATGGTTCCGATTATATCTTTACATTCACAGCTCAATAAAAGTTGAAATATAATAAACAAAAAATGCCGCTCGTTTAAGCGGCATTTTTATATTATCAATGATGCGTACTAAT
>JANMZB010000830.1:0-4656 GCA_031382725.1 Sphingobacteriaceae bacterium
GAATTTTCTTAATATTTTTCTAAAAAAACTAAACCTTGCCTAATAAATTTTGTATTATTGTATACTTATAAGAACATGCAAACGAGATACCTCTACCTATTAAGGTTCATTCTAGGATTGAGTGACCTTATTTTAATTAACATATGCTTCTTTGTCGGGTTTCAACTGGCAAATAAATTCGGAGACAATATTGATGATAGTATTTATCGTCAAAATATTTTAATCTGTAATTTAATATGGCTCCTCTGCACTAGTATGTTTAGATTATATGGCGAGCATACCATCTATAAACTTGAACTAATTTACAGATCTACCTGGCGAAGCATTGCATTACATGCGTTTGTTTTTCTCATATTTCTTTTCTTTACAAATAAGATTGATTTTCCAAGAGACTTTTTAGTTGCTTTTTATAGTATGGTAACTTTAAGTTTTTTATTAAGTCGTTTTACAGGCACTGCGTTTCAGGAAATGCTTGCAAGCCATTTCGATATCAAAAAGCCGGTAGCGGTTTTAGGTTTGAATCCTGGAGGTTTAAAGCTTGCTGCCTATTTCGAGCAGCAAAGCAGTGTAAACTTTGTTGGGTTTTTAGGGGAAGAGGGATTTTACGTGGATCCGAGCGGAAAGCTACTTCCCGCTGCTTCAGAACAACTAAAGAAAGCTGCTCATGCAGGTGTTAAAGAAGTTTTTGTATCACTCACGCCCGATAGAATGGCAGATATTCCTCATCTTTTAAAAGAAGGGGAGAAGCAATGTATCAGATTAAAGTTTGTTCCCGATTTTAGTTCCGGGCAAGCTTCTTTTAAAATTGATCACATGGGTGGATTTAGCGTGCTTTGCGTGCGCAAAGAGCCTTTAGAAGATATAGAAAATAGATTCAAGAAACGCTTTTTTGATGTTGGTTTCAGTATGTTGGTAATATTATTTGTATTCAGTTGGTTATATCCTATTCTGGCCATCATCATAAAAATGCAAAGTCCGGGGCCTGTATTATTTAAGCAGTTGAGAAGTGGAAGAAACAATCAGCCATTTTGGTGTTATAAATTTAGGAGTATGAGAATGAATGGGGACAGTAATAAAAAACAAGCCACCCAAAATGATGATCGGATTACTTCTATTGGAAAATTTATGCGCAAAACAAGCCTTGATGAATTACCACAATTTTTCAATGTGTTGATGGGACATATGAGTATTATTGGTCCAAGGCCGCATATGCTAAGCCATACCGAGCAGTATCGTGCACTTATCGATAAGTACATGGTTCGCCAGTTCTTAAAGCCAGGAATTAGCGGTTGGGCTCAGGTAAATGGGTTTAGAGGTGAAACCCGCGAACAATGGTTGATGGAAAAAAGAGTTGAACATGATATCTGGTATATGGAAAATTGGTCGGCCATGCTAGATGTGCGAATCATATTCATGACCGTTATAAATATTTTCAAGGGCGAAAAGAACGCTTATTAAGTTAATCTAAGCAGTATTTAAAAACGATTTCCGCTTTAAAGTATATACGTTATTTAGCTAAAAGTATATTAGCTCTACAAAGCAGAAGTTTATTTGAAACCTCTGCTTTGTACATAGCGTACAACGCTCCATTAAACACAATGGAGATACTTAATTCAACTTTCAATATTCTAAATATAAAGTGCACGAACTTAACTGAAAATGTAAATCTTCAATTACTTTCGAATCACACTTCAATATGAATTCACAGAGAATCCTTTTAATTGGGGGCAATTACAGCCCGGAACAAACCGGAATTGGAAAATATAATGGTGAAATGATGGAGTGGTTAAGCAGTAAAGGCTTTGACTGCACTATTGTAACGACCTATCCCTATTATCCCTTTTGGAAAATCCAGGAGCCATATATCAAAAAATCAGGTTGGTTTAGAAAAGAGCAAAAACGAATTATTGAATTAGACAACACCATAACTATTTACAGATGCCCCCACTACGTTCCCTCCTCACCAAGTGGCTTTAAAAGGATTCTATCCGATTTAACATTTTTTATAAGTGCGTTCATTCAGATAATTCCCTTGCTATTTCATAAAAAATATGATTTTGTAATTTCAGTTGTTCCTCCTTTTCAATTAGGCCTTCTAAGCTTGCTATATAAGTTAGTTAGGGGAGGAAAAGTAATTTATCATATACAAGATTTACAGATAGATGCTGCACATTCTTTAGGAATGATTAAGTCAAAATCTGTAGTACACTTAATGTATGGCGTAGAACGCTTCATTCTAAAAAATTCCGATTATGTAAGCAGTATTTCGGATGGGATGATCAAAAATATAAAAGCGAAATATGATCGCGAGATCTTGACGTTCCCGAATTGGGCTAATACCAACGATTTTTATCCAATTGAGGATAAAGAAGAGTTAAAAAAAGAATTTGGATTAGCTTCTGATAAAAAGGTTATTCTCTATTCAGGTGCGATCGGCGAAAAGCAAGGCCTGGACATGTTACTTTATTGCGCAAAAGATTTAAAAGAGAATTCAGAAATTCAGTTTGTTATATGCGGTTCAGGTCCGTATAAGCAAAAACTAATCGAGCTTGTTGAAGATTTGCAGCTTTCGAATGTGGTATTTATGCCACTGCAGCCAAAGGAGAAGTTCAATAATTTTTTAAACATGGCAGATGTTCATCTGGTATTGCAGAAAGCCGACGCTACGGACTTGGTTATGCCATCTAAAGTGACTAATATTTTATCAGTCGGCGGGTTGGCTTTAATTACCACTCCGCAAAATAATAGCCTGCATTCTGTTATATCTAAGCATAATATGGGAATATTGATCGAGCCAGAAAATCAATCACTTTTAACTGAAGGAATTAAATCAGCATTGAGCAATAACAATGACAAACTAAAAAAGAACGCTCGCAAGTTTGCAGAAGAGAATTTAACAATGGATAACATTTTATCCCGGTACTTTACTCAGCTAACAAAAAGCAGTGTTTTGACACCTGCAAAATCGGGTTTGGTATCAGGCTGATGTGTTTAAATTAATAAACAGTATCAGTTTATTTTAATACTTTAGCAGAGAAGTTCATTAACAAAATGGTTTTTATCTGCTAAGTTTATTTAAAAAATTGATGAGTTAAGTAAGATAAATTAATAAAGTTGCATATATGTTGTGCGAGAGACAAACTTTTTTGACACTAAGAAGTTAATCAATCACATTAATTGTAAACCATTTAAATAATAAATTTTGTATGATTTGTAATAAAAGTATTCGAATAGTAAGCCTGGGGCTAATGGCGGTTTTACTAAGTGCCTGTTTCAGCAATAAAGTAGCCAAGGAAAATTATCTTTATTTCAAAAAAGGGAATAACGAATTTATTGCTCAAAAAGAAACTATCATAAAAAAAAATGACCTTTTGAGTATTCAGGTATTCAGTAATACTTTAAATCAGGAACAAGCTGCAGTATTTAATATGGCTGTAGTAAAAGAGTCATCTTCAGCATCTGCTGGTGATAGCGATAGCCAATCTCAGGGAGCAAGTGCTGGACAGGGATATGAAGTAGGATCGGATGGAAATATTGAAATGCCGGTGATTGGAAGTATTAAGGCGGAAGGATTGACTAAACAGCAACTAAAAGAATCCCTCATCAAGAAGTTGTCAAACTACATCAAATTACCAAATGTTAATATCCGTTTTACAAGGTTTAATGTTAATGTTATCGGTGAAGTAAGATCTCCGGGAACTAAAGTTTTTCAAGGAGATAAAGTTACTATAATCGATGCATTAAGTGCGGCCGGCGATCTAACAGATTTTGGAAAAAGAGAAAATATTACTGTTATTAGAGAGCAAAATAACAGTAAAATTTATTTTACTGTGGACCTTAGAAATAAGAATCTGTTCTCATCACCCGCATATATTTTACAGCAAAACGATATCATTTATGTAGAGCCCAATTCAAACAAGCTTGCGACCTTAAGTGTGGATCCGAATGCTCAACGACGTTCATCAACCATTCTTACAGTAGTAGGCCTTGTTTTTACAGTAGGTACTCTTGTCGTTTCCTTACTTAATAATCAACAATAAATATGTCAATTGACGATAGAGGAATCTTCGGAGAAGAAAAAAGTTCCATTTCTGTAAAAGAGTTAGTTCATAAATATCTCGATAAGTGGCCTATAATAGCGATTTGTCTATTAGTCTGCGTTGGTTCGGGAATATTGTATATTAGGTATTCTGTGCCGAAATATTTAGCTAATACATCGTTTTTAGTTAAAGATCAAGGCAAATCTAGCTCTACAGATCTTATTGAATCGGCAATAAATGGAAGTAAGAAGCAGACAAACATTAATAATGAAATCATTCAGTTTAGTTCAGCTATAATTATGGAAAGAACTGTTGCAAAGCATGGGTTCAATATTTCATATTATAAAAAAGGAAGGGTTTTGGATGTTGATATTTATGAAGATGCTCCCTTTAAGCTGGTAGTCAAAAAGCTAAAAGATACTACTCAGGCTATTTCTTTTTTCATTAGTGACATTGATAATCTCGGCGGAACGTTACGAATTAACTCTGAGGATTCTCCTAAAAAGTTTAATTTTAAATGGAATGCGTTGTACGATATAGATGGGAAAAGCTTCATGTTAATGTCTGATAAGACAATTCAAAAAGAAGCAGGAAGCTATATTGCTACATGGGAGCC
>JANMZB010000831.1:0-6675 GCA_031382725.1 Sphingobacteriaceae bacterium
GAATTTAACATCGATCAATTGATTACGCATAATTTGCCATTGGAAAACATCAATGAAGCTTTTGAGCTTTTGATTAAAGGCGAAAGCATTCGAACTGTTATCAATTTGTGATTTGTCTATGATTTTGAAGCTATTTGAAATAAAGTTCGATTAAAATTCTTTATATTGCTTGGTTCAATTTTTCACGATTCATCATTTCAGTAAAACTTGGAAATTGAAAAAAAAACTATTTTTTAGTTAAGGGACCATTCTTTTATTACGTGATCATTTTCTAGGAAAGGACACGCAATGATCACGGGGGGTCGATCCAAATGATCAATCAATTATTTTTCATATTTATATTGCTTCAGCTGCAAAAAGGATTCGTCCATGTATCGCAGCAAGCAGCATATGACATGTGACAATCGAACCAGCCTGGAAGCATTCATGGAAGGCTCGAAGAAAACTGCCGCCATCAAAACTTGAATCGAGAGTCCAGAAAGCCAAGAATACAACCTGCTCTTCAACTATATTTCAGCCTGTGGCGAAAATTTATTCATGTACGCGGACTACCAAATGGTTGGAAGCAACCACCATTGACGTCGTCATGATGGAATCAATTAAGAAATCAAATGCATTCAGCTTCCACCCAAGCTTCTTCCAATTGTGGGACATGGAAAGGGACGCCAACATCAAGAAGCGGATCAGTAATGTTTGCAATTTCAAATTAGAGGACGGATATTTTTTTTTTTTTTTATGAAAAAAGATTTCTTGAAGGAAACTTTATTTTCATATTTCAATCGATTTTACATAAAGTGTAATTTGAAAGTGTTCGTTATTTCTAATGAAATTTTTTTTTTTTTATTTGAAAGTTTAAGATTCAAATAAGATATTAAAAGACTCAAATCACCAGGAGCAGTAGCAACGAATACGACTTTGAAATTTCTGTGAATTGTTAATACTGTAAGCTTTTTACAAAAGCAAAAATGCCGGAATATTTTCAATTTAGTGCACCTACAGTAATTGAATAAGCAAAAAATTTGAAGGGGGAGCGAAATTTCATCGGGAAAAGACTCGAAAAACAATTGGATGAATAAAGCCATTTCATAAGAGCAAATATGAAAAATTAAGCGAGGCTCGTTTTTTTTTTATTTAATATAAATTTCTTTGAATTATTAATACTAAGCTTCTACAAAAGTAAAAGTTCCGGAATACTTTAAATTTAGTGGACCCGAAATAATCGCATCAGCAAAGAAGCTCAAGAAGCAGGAGCGAAAGCTCATCCGAAAACGACTCGCCACTCGATTACATGAATACAAGAAATTCACATGGAACAAGTACGAGAAATCAAGCGAAGTTCGTATTTTATTTATTTTTTACTTCTTTTAATTTATTTTCTCTTCTATTCTAGACTTGCTTCAAATGCACCGCCTGCAAGAGCAAAATGAACGCCACAGCGACTTTGTGCCACGAAGCAAAAATGCATTAAGGAAAGAGCAGCTTTTTCTGCTTCAGCTGCAAGAGAGACTTGACAATGTTTCGCAGCAAGCAGCACAAGGTGTCACCAACAGCGCCAGCCTGGAATCACTCATCGAAGGCTAGAAGAAAACTGCGAGCAATCAAGTCGTGGATCGAGAGCTCAGAAAGCCAGGAATTCAACCTGCTTTTCAGCTATGATTCAGCCTGTGGCGAGACATTTTTCATGAATGCTGACTACCGATGGATCCATGGCACCGAATGGTTGGAAGCAACCACCATTGACGTCGTCATGATGGATTCCATCAAGCAATCAAATTCATTCAGCTTCCACCCCAGCTTCTTCCAGTTGTAGGACATAGAAAAGAACGCCAACATCAAGAAGCGGAGCGAAAGATCATCCGCAAACGACTTGCGAAACGATCGGATGAGTACAAGCGATTTCAATGGAGCAAGTACGAGAAAACAAGCGAAGTTCGTATTAGTTTTATTTTTTTTTTTGCTTTATTCAATTAATTTTAATTTTTATTTTAGACTCGCTTCAAATGCACCAGATGCAAGTGCAGCATGAACGCCACAGCGGTTTTGTGTCACGAAGCAAAAATGCACCAAAGAAAGAGCAGCTTTTTCTGCTTCAGCTGCAAGAAAGAACTGACGATGTTTCGCAGCAAGCAACACAAGCAGTGTGACAATCGAACCAGCCTGGAAGCATTCATGGAAGGCTCGAAGAAAACTGCCGCCATCAAGTCGCGGATCAAGAGTGATGAAAGCCAGTCGTGGATCAAGAGTGATGAAAGCCAGGAATTCAACCTCATTTTCAGCTATGATTCAGCCTGTGGCAAGACCTTTTTCATGAATGCTGACTATCGATGCATCCATGGCACCGAATGGTTGGAAGCAACCACGATTGACGTCGTCATGATGGATTCCATCAAGCAATCGAATGCATTCAGCTTCCACCATAGCTTCTTCCAGTGGTGGGACATGGAAAAAAACGCCAACATTGAGAAGCGGATCAGTAATGTTGGCAGTTTCAAATTAGAAGATGAGTTTTTTTTTTTTTTTTTTTATGAAAAAAGATTATTCAAAAGAAATTTTTTATTTTCATATTTCTATCGATTTTACATAAAGTGTAAATTGAAAGTGTTTGTTATTTCTAATAATAAAAATAATTTTTTTTTTTTTTTTGAAAGTTAAAAATTTAAATAAGGTATTTAAAGACTCAAATCACCAGGAGCAACGGATATCTATGACTTTGAAATTTCTATGAATTATTAATACTGTAAGCTTTTTACAAAAGCAAAAATGCCGGAATATTTTCAATTTAGTGCACTAACAGTGAATTAGCGAAAAATTTGAAGAGGCGGGAAAGAAATTTCATCGGAAAAAGACTCGATAAACAATTGGATGAATAAAGCGATTTCATAGGAGCAAATATGAAAAATTAAGATGAATCTATGCAAAGTCAGCGATAACGTGCCTTTGGAAAAGGTTTGTTTGCTGAGCTGTTGTGTACCAACGGGTTATGGAGCAGCCATGAATGCTGCCAAGGTTCACAAGGGATCAACTTGCGCTATTTGGGGACTTGGTGCATTGGGTTTGACAACAATAATGGGCTGCAAAAATTCAGGTGCAACGCGAATCATTGGAATTGACATCAATCCATCAAAGTTCAAGATCGCTGAAAAATTTGGGGCAACTGAGTTCATTAACCCGAAAGATATCAACAAGCCTGTTCATGAACACTTGAGAGAAATAACAGCCGGTGGAGCTGATTACACTTTCGAGTGTGTCGGTAATGTTCAGACTATGAAAGAAGCTTACGAGGGAGCGACATTCGGTTTCGGGGAATGCATTTTAATCGGTGTTGTTCCAAGTGGTCAAGAAATAAGCATTCAACCGATTGGCTTACAACTTGGAAGAACCTTGAAAGGAACGTTTTTGGGAGGATATAAAGGCATTGATGGCGTGGAGAAACTTGTTGAAGATTATTCTAAAGGCGAATTTAACATCGATCAATTGATTACGCATAATTTGCCATTGGAAAACATCAATGAAGCTTTTGAGCTTTTGATTAAAGGCGAAAGCATTCGAACTGTTATCAATTTGTGATTTGTCTATGATTTTGAAGCTAATTGAAATAAAGTTCGATTAAAATTCTTTATATTGCTTGGTTAAATTTTTCACGATTCATCATTTCAGTAAAACTTAGATATTGAAAAAAAAAGTATGTATTACTTAAGGGGTCCGAGGAGACGCACGGAAGGGGGAGGAAGGGTCGAGCCAAATGATCACGTAATTATTTTTCATATGGAGAATTTAAAATTATATATTTAGGAATAATTATTTTGGCGAAAGTGCAGGCCTATAAATCGAGTCGAAATAGTCGATTTTCCATCGACTTACGTACGAGAGCGAAGAGAAATCGATTTTAATTTCTTTCGTCGTTCTCGTTTTTTGCCCTCGACGAAAGAAACTGAAATCGAAAAAACCAGGAAAAAACATTTCTCTCACACCGATTTGTATTGAAATGATAGTCCTCGAGAATAATTTATCCATTCCCGCTACAATAGGATTATGATCTCCTTCTTTGCATTGCAAACTTCCACATTGAGCATTTCTTGAGAAAAAAAAAATAATGTATAAGGGAACATTATTAATAACACATCTCTTGGCTCCACCGCCACTTATCCGCAGATAGAATGGGAATTTAATTTTAAATGACTTAAAAAAAAAGTTGGCAGTTTCTTATTGTGGCGGAATTAAAGCCTTAAAAAATTACTTACTCTGAATCGCATTTAATATAATTTTGATTTGAATCCAATCCACAGTGTCCATTCATGGATCCTTTGGAATTGAATTGATCGTAGCATTGTTTGTCAGCAGCCGAGCCACCATAGCCCCAAATCTTTTCACATTGTGCGTTAAGTGTTGGGCAAATTCCATTGAAACAATATCCTTTGAATTTTGAAAGGTATCGCGTGAGACTTCAACTTAATTTATGTGTGTGTTTGAAACTCACCTGTAGCTTTTTCCATTCCACTCGCCCCAACTCCACAGGGACTACCGTTCTTTTTATACACGTCTGGAGGGCATTGGCCATTTTCGCCGTTACACATTTCAGGCAAATCGCATTCGTTGAAGGAATCACGACAAACGTAACCAAGAGAGCGAAGCTGATTTGAAGAAAAAACGGAATTAAAATAATTTTTTAAATTGAGTTTATCAGAAGATAAAAAGATGAAGTTGAGTTTGGTCATTTAATGCAGAAAAAAAATTATTTGAGAAAATGCCAAATAAATGAAATTCAAAAAGTTTCAAATTGAATTAAAAATGATTTTCTTTTCAACTAACCGATTTGTAATCGCATTTTTCATCGACTAATTAGTCGATGCTACACACATTTAAAGAAATGTATCAGATGCAACACACAATGAAATGCTTCTGAAAAAACTTTTCGCTAGAATATTTTTATCAGCAGGATTGGAACCCATTGCCAGTGACTTATCCACAAAGTACTGCAATGCTTGTTTCTCTACTGGCTATGTTCTGAATATCAATATTTCAATAAATTGTAATCATTATTGATAATTATATATTTATTTTTGTATTTAAATAATATTAATTAGATATTATTAACAATAATGATGACAATTTACAGTAGAGGAGCAAGCACTGCAGTGGCTTTGTGGATAAGTCACTGTCGATAACTCACTGGCACTGCTGATAAAAATATTCTAGCGAAAAGTTTTTTCAGAAGCATTTCATTGTGTGTTGCATCTGATACATTTCTTTAAATGTGTGTGGCATCGACTAATTAGTCGATGGAAAATGTGACGTCAGAATACAAATCGATTCATAAATCGGTGTGAGAGAAATGGTTTTTCGATTTCGATTCCTTTCGTAGAGAGCAAAAAAACGAGAGCGACGAAAGAAATTAAAATCGATTTCTCTTCGCTCTCGTATGAAATTCGATGAAAAATCGACTATTTCGACTCGATTTATAGGCCTGAAAAAAACGAGAAGTGTACCAGCCTGCATCCACTTAAATTTAACTTAGCATTTGTGTCTAAACTAAAGCGTGCTATAATTTTTCTCTTGTTTTTTTTTTTATTTCCAGCATGTAAATTCTTGGATTGCGAATTGGTTTTTTGGCCATTTTCGACCGGTCATCACTGAATGATTCTCATCTAATTCACAAAGTCTGAGAAACTCATTCTCTTGGATTCGATGTACAGCAAACGCAAGCAATCAAGTTATGAGCATTATTGAAGTGTCTTGATAGATTTTATCCACTTCAAACAAGAGCAAAGCTCAACACCGAAAACTGTCATCAAGTTTGAAGCTTTGGAAGTAATATATATTTTTCCAATTAAAATTTTAAAACATAGATTATCAATAAATTCATCTTTTGACCCTTGAATTAAAAGATGAAAGGGAAAGGTGAATTGATTGATAAAACCGGAATCTATGTACATAGACTAAATTTTTAATAAAAATTCCAGGGACCACAGCAAACCAATTCGAACAACTGTGGCATTCACGTATTGGCAATGGCAAAAGCAATCATGAAATCTAATGTCACTGAAGATTTCAAAAAGCTGTATGACGCTGCAGAAATCGAAGCAACATTTCGCAAAGAAGTGTACGAAATCGTTGCTAAGCTGATCAAGTGGGACGATTTCCCAAATTTGCCCAAATTGTATTAAAATATTTGCTGCTCTGAAAACGTTTCGATTACCATTCAAAATTATTAAGTAAATAATCGTCAAAAACCCGATATTGCCAAAAAAAATTTAAAGCCGGTGATCATGTTCTTCCATCTTTTCTTCCGCAATGCCGTGAATGCAAAGTTTGCAAACATGAAAGCAGCAATTTTTGCATGAAGTATCTTGGAAATCAGTTTAAAGGTGTCATGGATGATGGAACTTCAAGATTCTCATTCAACGGAAAACCAGTGTATAAGTTCATCGGTTGTTCGACCTTTACTGATTACACAGTTATGAATGAGATGAATCTATGCAAAGTCAGCGATAACGTGCCTTTGGAAAAGGTTTGTTTGCTGAGCTGTTGTGTACCAACGGTTATGGAGCAGCCATGAATGCTGCCAAGGTTCGAAAGGGATCAACTTGCGCTATTTGGGGACTTGGTGCATTGGGTTTGACAACAATAATGGGCTGCAAAAATTCAGGTGCAACGCGAATCATTGGAATTGACATC
>JANMZB010000599.1:0-1077 GCA_031382725.1 Sphingobacteriaceae bacterium
GAAGATGACTCGGTTACCAAACGGGATACGAGCGATGTTCCCCGATGTATCGACGCAAGGAGCCATCTACGCGTCATCACAACCAATGGCCGAAAACATACAGTTACTCGAATACCGCCGAGATGATC
Source organism: Sphingobacteriaceae bacterium (assembly GCA_031382725.1). Taxonomy (GTDB): domain Bacteria; phylum Bacteroidota; class Bacteroidia; order Sphingobacteriales; family Sphingobacteriaceae; genus Paradesertivirga. The sequence continues at coordinate 129 of JANMZB010000599.1, forward strand.
TTAAACCACCGCCCCCTGGATCCCAACCAGCGGAAGCTATTGGAGACAATACTACCCCGCCAATAAACCCCCAGATGAACCGAGTCCAAGGTGCTAGTGAAGGGAAGAGTAACCGTACCCCAATCGTTATTGACGAAGGTGGTTCACCATCCTCTCCCCAAGACTCCAACGGTGCGGCAACGACCGACGATGATCGCAAGCCGGAAGCCATTACTGGAGACCGTACCCAAGATACAGGAACGGTTGACGCGGAAGCTACAGACGATGAAGATACTCCGGGCCAGGCGACGACAAATCAGAAGCGACGCAGAGGATAACTACCTTGATACGATGACCCAGTCGAACTCACTGACTACCGACGTAGAGAGAATATTCCATACACGATAGTTCACATGACATTTGAAGATTGTATATCACGTTCGCGGTGGGTACCCTGAACTGCCTAGGGGGAGACATCTTGGAACCGACACCCTAGGAACCCGGAATCACAGGCCTAGGTCAGAGATGATCGAGAGCCAGATCCCCCCCCGCACCGGCGAATGGACCTACCTAGGAGTAGATAGTCTCCCTCGATCCAACCTCGGTATTGCGGAAGTACTACACTAAGGGGAGTAATGAGTAGAATCCGGGTTGATACAGGAACAGAGTATGATACCCCTACGGTATACGGTAAGCCAGTACGAACGTTACTACGGTACCGGAACACCGTACGTGTATGAGGTATAGTACTAGGTATAATATTATGATATAGAGATATCCTAATATTGTGCGTTGTACCAGATACTCCAATACTAGGAAAGAATCCAATGGATGACCGGAAGGAAAGTTGCACAGTAATTGCACACTATATTTATAACCCTGATATTAGTAATACGTATAAAGTTACATGTTCTAGTATAAACTTAGAGTAGTTTCCCGGACATAGATAAATTAGTCACCGTAATTATTA
>JANMZB010000849.1:0-1005 GCA_031382725.1 Sphingobacteriaceae bacterium
GTATTACCGTCTGGGTGGTCGTACGCAGTTCCACCATGGGCGATCGTCACGACCTTCGGTTTATGTAGAATAAGGATAAACCGTACACTGCTGAGCTGTGTCTTCATATATATGAAATGTACCACCCAACACGCATGTATCTGCATGTGAGTCTAAATCGGTTCGACCGCTTTGATCAATTCTTGATATGTTTGAGGAGCATACAGGTGGACGTTTTGTGGTAAAGTACATTATAGCGCCTCCTGTAGCATCCTGGCGTCAATACTTTTTGGTCTTCTTGTTTGTAAGGGCAAACTGGTCCCCTGCATTTTGCTGTTGTACAGCCGATGAGGCGGCGTGATCTTCACGGTCAGATTCAACGGCGCCGATACCCCTCTTTGGCTCTTTTTGTTGTCGCCGTAGTTGAAAAATTTCGTCTTTTTGTGCCTTAGAGAGTGCATACCACTGCTGATCGGTGTGCCCGTAGAGTTGACCATTGCCGCGTCCATTTCCTCCACGGCCACCTCCACGTCCACCACGATAGCCACGCCCTCCACGTCCACGTGAAAACCGTCCACCATCGTAGCCACGACCGCCACGTCCTCGACCTCGTCCACCCCCGCCGCGACCTCCAGGACCGCCATTGGGCAACGGACCGCCTTCAAGGGCAGAAATTAATCGACTTTGCGCGCTAGTAGCATTGGCCACAAATGAAGATAAATATTCTGTACAGGCACGAAAATCATTTCGTAGGTCAGGATTACCATAGACAAGAGTCTTGGTGCAATTCATATGGATACTGGGATCGGTGAGACCACGAAGAAAATCATCAACTTTCTTGTCTTCCCCAATGTCCACACCGGACTCAGATAGAACTTGGTGCGCCTTGGCGTGCTTGTCAATATAATTTTCAAAAGTAAAATTACCTTTCTCTCCAGTGTATGCTGCGTTGTGAATTTCGTCATAATCGGCTTGTTTTGTCCTACTCATGGCAGCAGTACCTTCATACCGACCAATTAGGGTTTG
>JANMZB010000887.1:0-1027 GCA_031382725.1 Sphingobacteriaceae bacterium
CCTTCACACGAGCTAACATGTAAGCCAACAAATTATCCTCTTTGTGACCGTCATCATTAATTAACAACAACGTCCTTAATTCCATGATGACAGACCGTCTAATCAGTGAGGTAATCCAAGTTGACAAAGGTATCTACATCATGCATGTTGACCTGTAGTCGGGGCTTTGTAGGCTGCTGACTAAAACCATCTCTACCATGTTCCCTTTCACTACGTCTCTTTGAAATCAATGCTTCCTTCTGACTAGGAGTCAACTTGTTCGTGGAATATAGTTGTCTGGTTTACCATTAATAGGGCGCGCAGCAGGTGCATATGCCACAACTTCCGAGATGTCTGTATCCACATTGCATGCCTCATAATATCGATCATTGGTAGGAGCATCATCACTAAGAATCTCATTATCACCATCGAAAATCGTCGTATAAACGTTACGCTTTTGCTTCATTGGGGTTGCGTAGTTCTTGTCGTATGTTGAGCATGCCGATAACAGCAATTCAAGGTAGCTGTCAAAATCGAGTGGCGGATTGCCACGGGCAATATCTTGATCACCAATCTGCTTCACATATGCAAACTCATTAATATCTCCTACTGAGTTTTGTAACATCTGGAGTTTCTGCTTGGGTGGAAAGGATTCCAGTTCAAGTTTCTCATACTGCGCAACTTGTTCTTTCCAATGCAATACGAAAGCATACGATGTTCCACGCCAATTTCCAGGAAATCGGGCGGTGGTAATGTATTGCAACAACGAATCACCCGATATCTGCGCAGCAGTAGAACTCTTTGCATGCTTCTTCAGCTCACGGTAGATACTCTGAGCGTCTCGATTCGATTCGTACTGACTGACCAACGACTTTCCTTTATCGGTCTTCAGGTGTTCCTCCAAGATAGCATACATGAATGTTTGAATTTCTTGAAAAACGGCAATATCATTCGTTGTCGTCGGAACGTAGTTTTCATCCAAGACCAGATGGGTATGATGCATGTAGGCCGTTGCAACAAATCCACGGTTCCGTGAGTTAAAGTGCTT
>JANMZB010000904.1:0-1100 GCA_031382725.1 Sphingobacteriaceae bacterium
ATTACAGACCCGACTACACAATTCTTATGTCCCATAGGATTTTACATTGACGCATCCGAAACGGTTGTCTATCAAAGATACAGTTTTCAACCACTGATCATGTTTCCTTTAATACTATCCTGTAAGGCAAGAGACAATAAATTATCTTCCAGAGTTATTGCATTAATTCCAGATTTAGAGGCTAAGTCCAGTGCAGTTAAATTGAGCAATAAACAAGGTGGTAGTAGATACAAAAGCGTCCCAATACGTAATTATCACAAATGTTTCAATGTCGGGATAAGCTCATTTAAACAATGTCAAAAAGAAGGTGGATTTGTTACTTTTTTACGTCTAGGTAATGATATACGACAACTACTAATCAAAGTTCCATTAGCATTTGTTCTCGGGGACGCAAAAAGTCAAGATCATATCTGTGGTAGATTTGGTGGACACAACACATCACGAATGTGTAGGGCATGTCATGTTACTTTCCAAGATTCAGATGATACAACTCATAAATGCAAATGGGTGACACACAACCAATTTATCGACACCATTAACGTCGAATTAAATTTAGACGAAATAAATAAAAAACAAAAGGAAACGTGCTTGCGAAATATTACAAGAACATTCTCAACATGCGGTGATTAATTCATTCGATGATGTAGATTTTGCAGGTAGCAAGGGCGGTATATTTGGGGCTACTCCTCATGACTTAATGCATGCTTTCTTGGAAGGAATATTAAAATATTCCACACGATTATTTATTAATGGATTTAATACTTCATTAAAGGCTGAAATCGATATATTGGTTGATGAAATTTTTACAGATGTAAGATCTTCAGAATCAAAGAATATGCCTCGGGTAAACTTTACTAAAGGAATGACAAATCTGACAATGATAACAGCAGACGAAGAAGTAGGAATGGCTTTAACGTTACTCATAATAGGTCAAACACAAAAAGGAAAAATTATTTTTGAAAAACGAAACAATGCAACAAAAGACCAAACCTTAGAAGAAAACGACTTACCAAGTACACAACAATTTATTGAAGTCATAGAAATTTTACTATCATTCCACTCATGGTATAAATCTGAAAACCCAATAAAATGGAATGAAT
>JANMZB010000907.1:0-1842 GCA_031382725.1 Sphingobacteriaceae bacterium
CTAGGCTTTGATTCCCCTGCTCAAGCGTACTTAGTGGCACAGGGTTAACCTACGCTCGCTGACTATGTCGCCATTTCATCCATTGAAATCGATGCGATGAAAAGGACACATCAATAATTCCTCGTGGCGCTACCCCGAAATTTCCGTATCGGTCAATACGGAACCTCAAGACGCTTCGTCTCTGGATTGATTACCGGCAACTTATTGGCGAACCGTTGGACGCGGACACGTTTGGTGCACCACACCTCCAAGAGTGGAGCAAGAGCTCTGAGGCAATAGAATCTGCCAAAGAGACTTTGAAGAACATAACGGTTCCAGCCCCGCTCCTGTTGGTTTCCCTTGAAGACTGGAACTCTTTTGAAGACCTTCTTCTAACTTACTTGGGCAGGTATCACAGCATCGTTGGAGAAATGCCGCTGACGTATGTTGTCCGGCCAACACAAGAAGTAGACCCTGAAGCGCTGGATGCAGTGTATGACAATATTGACACTGATTTGTACAATAATGCCCTTCTGACCGGCCAAGTGTTCAATAAAAATAACAGACACGTTTACAACTTGTTAAAGCCACTGGTCTTTGACCGGCAGGCATCTTACATTGTTATACCGTTTGAAAACACTTCGAACGGGCGAAATGTATTCCTTTTAATTAAGACATAGGCTGAGGGTACGGCAGCAACAGCAACCAAAAACATCGGGCTTATGCCTAAATCCGCCGTTGTAAAGTCACAACGATACTCGTTGGACCAGTACTTGGTAACGCACCAAAAGTTACATGCTATTTTTGAGGAATTAAACGAGCCTATGGCTGAGTCGAAGAAAGTCGAGGACTTTATGAAGGGAATAACGGACCCTCGCTTATCGACTGCATAACAGAACGTTGATTCTGATTAAGACAAATTAACCAACTTTGCGGCATGCGCCTAATATATGAAAACTGCTGCCATCATTTCATATAGGAGCTTATGTTCACTACTACTAGTCTACATGTGTACATAATGTACGTGAATGTGGCTACTGAGACCTATGCTTTTGCTACAGGTCTGTAGCTATTACGGTGACTAATTTATCTATGTCCAGAAATTTACTCTAAGTTTATACTAGTATGTGTAACTATATACGTATTACTAATATCAGAGTGTTAAATATAGTAGGCTACTTTATGGTTGTTCCGACATCCTTTGGTCATTTCCTAATCTCTTATTCAGGTAACCGGTATATCTTCAGTACCTGGTTATCTAGTACGGTACTCTTTGAACGTTACCGTACCGCGGTAACTTTCTCATCGTACCAGTACTGTCTCCTCGTACTTTGTACTTCGTACGTACTCAGTACTCGTACTGATTCGGTTTCTCCCTACTACTCCCCTTAGTGTAGTACTTCCGTGATATAGTTGGCTAGTCGCAGCAAAACCAAAGCATAGTTCCCGATCACAACTATCGCCCATAAATTTCACAAGCTCATCAACGAGCAACGCAACATTGGATGGAATCAAATTCTCAAAGGTCGATGGTCCACAGAATGGGTTCGTCACCTTGATGACATATATCCAAACAAAGGAGAACGCAAAGCCATACAACTCATCACAACAATATGGAAGTCATTCCTAGATATATGGAAATACAGATGCGACCAGCAGCACAGCAACAACATCATCACTGAACGGAACCACATCATCCAGCTCACACCAAAAGTACAGAGCATATATGAAATGAAACCGAGACTCGACGCCATTGATCAGCAAGTCCTCGACGAACCAATTGAGAGCACACTACGACTACCTTCAAAACTCCTAAAAGATCGGATAACATGCACTGAATCCTTCGTCAAACATGGAATGAAA
>JANMZB010000911.1:0-1336 GCA_031382725.1 Sphingobacteriaceae bacterium
GCGCCAAAGTAGTTGCCCCAATGAAATCGGCCCGTCGGTTGAATGCCGGAAAGAACGCGCATGAGGGCAAGAATCTAGGAGGAAGGAGTTAGAAGATAGAATGATACAGATTTTACAAAATTCGTGTCGTTCTGCCGAGGACATACGTTCAGCGCCAACCCAAGCCCCGTCATGCGCAGCATGGCGAGGAAAAAGTACGCGTCACTTTGCAGATGAACTTTCAATCGTCATCTGAGGCGCTGACTCGCTTGGAAGACGAGCCAGTCGATTTATTGATAATGGATTTGCTGTTACCTGATATGCATGGATGGGAAATGCAATTAAAGTAAGACTGTCAATAAATTAAAAGTTAGTATTACTCATGTAAAATAAAAATGTACAGATGACTCAAAATTTACTTACCTCGCCATTTTTAATTTTTCGCGAATTAGGTTTTTGTCAATATGCCACGAATGAAACAAATAACCTGTATGAATCTTACAAAATTCTCCATTACAAGATACATCCAATGTTTCTTTATTCAAGTTCATTGCATGTGTACAATTACTGTCAAATATTTAATTATCACATATGCATACTGCATGACCAATGTCAGCATCAGCTGCCCACAATGATGCAAATACAAATTCACCCTGATCAAATTGATAATTATGTACGTCAAATGACTTCTTCAAGGAAACGCATTTATGATTTCTGTTGAATTTTTTCATATTTTTGGACGAGCCAATATGTCCAGCAATAGACTGCATTACTTTGTTTGGCTTTGTATGAAAAATTTCACAATAAAACAATTGCTTGAATTCTTGTAGATGCAATGCTTCCGTTTCGTATCCTAAATAATGTATTATACTTGATATCGATCTAAATGCACAGGTTTTTTCTTCTTTTTGTAAGTAACATAATGTAGGATTCTCTAATATCACGTGTTTCTCAGGAATTTCATTGACATTGCCCAGTGGAACATTGAGAAAACGAATTTTGTCTCCTTCGTACGGAATGCTTTGGAGTTTCCGATGTCAACATCGCAATCATTGACCATGGATGAAGATTCATTGATGAATACTGTCTGAATTTTAGTATGGGAGAAATATTCAAAAACGAGTTCACTCATTTTAAACTTGATGATTTTCACTTGTTGAATTTTATTATGAATTTGACTATGGTTTTGTTTCCCAAAGATATTATATTTGTTAACATTGCCCATATTTAACAACCAATAACAGAAATGATCCTTATATGAGGTTAATCCAGAGATGTCATTAATTCCTAGACCGCATCTGCATATAATTCACAAAGGTGTTATCAATCATCAGTAATATGGATTTTCTGATGTTTG
>JANMZB010000932.1:0-1784 GCA_031382725.1 Sphingobacteriaceae bacterium
CGACCGGACAAGGACACCCGGACATACCACTAACGTACCGTCCGGTCAACCGCCCCTTTGATACCGACCACCCGCCCTTCGCTCTTGGCGACCGAGTCTATCTAACGATTGACTCCTTTTTCTTCGATCGACACGCCACACGCGAAGGTCAAATTGGTACCATAGAAGACATCCTCCCTCAATATTACATCCTTAAAATCGTCTTTTGGTACCCTACCATCGATCGTTGGCGCCCGGAATAGCGACTCGCATACATTGATGAGGTTGTGAACATCCAGCATATACCAACAGGTGAATTGCAGGACCTCATTACTCAAATCCGTGCCCTCCGCAACAACCTCCTCGACCACACCTCCGATCCGCCCCCAGGAATCTCCTTGGAACCACTCGTGCAGTCAGCGTTTCGGCAACAACCATGGCTCCCCCTCCTACTGGCCCACGATCGGGCAATACGCACGTCCTACCAAGTATTGACCACCCAGATGACGGCATACAACAACGGCATTTATGAAGCCATCCGAGCCATCAACCTTTCCGCCCAACATCGGTTCCCGACTCCCCTCCAACAGCCTTACATGCGTGAGTTCCTCCTACTTCTCCTCCAACTCACGCAGAATCGCATACACGCTCGCCACCCTACCCGCATCCATCCCCTCTGCCACGAGATCGCAACCCTCCTCGAACAGGTCATCTTGCCCACTCAAGCCACCACTGCATGCGTCGATATTCTTCTCCTTGTTGCATCCGTGCTCACCATCGGGCCCCACGCCACTATTACGGCACTTTCCGACGACGAACCCCGACCGACACGCACACCACCCACGCTCGCCGAATTCTTCCATGCCCACGGTGGCACCCTCCGCAATCCCACCGTGCAGACCTATGCGTTCACTACACCTATCACATCCACAGACGACACGCCCCCGCATCCGTTACCATCGTCCCACCAATACCAACATGCCATTGATGCCCTCAGGTCACCCTTACCCGTGACCACCAGCACCACTGCCGCGCCCACCGCAGCAAACAGCCCCACCGATACAACCGTTCAATCACCCTCCGATCAGACACATTTTGACCTCGCCACCTCCAGATCTGATCTTGCTGCCACCAAGGCCGAACTCGCTGCTACCAAAGAGCTCTTGCTTGACGCACACCAAACCTCACGCACGGCCACTTCTGACTTACAAGCGGCTACCCTTGCGCTCAATCAAGCGCACCTAGATTCCCGCGACCTCCAGTCCCAACTCGACATTGCCCACCAGGAACTCCAAAAACTACGCGCCGACTGCAATGCCTTCCGTTCCCAACTCGCATCCACGCAAAAGCAATTGGATAATTCCTCCGCCATGGTTGCTGGCATGTCTACTGCGTTCACATCTGTCCAGTCGGATATGGCACTCCCACGCCTCCTCATAGAGGGACTACCCACCCAACTCCACGAGTTCCTCCAATCCCCTCCGGTCCTCACCTTCGTCCGCTCCATCTGTACGGCTTTCGAGGCAGGCAACCCCCATTGGCAGGTCCTACCCACTACTTTCCCCCGCCCACACTCGCAGAAATCATCATCGCCTTCCAGACCCGTCCCATGACATCAACCCCTACGCCGACAATTCAGGAGGTACCCCCTGGCCATCACAGCCCAACCTCCCACCTGGCTGACCCGCTCCCTCTCCGCGGCCTTCCTGCACCACTACAGCCTGGCGATAGTGATGAACACACCGACACTGATCCCCTGCCCGACGACCTCTCCGACGCCCACACCGCCCCCGTCGATCCTGGCG
>JANMZB010000941.1:0-5770 GCA_031382725.1 Sphingobacteriaceae bacterium
CAATTTTATTACAATTGCAAGTTTTATGGGGCAAAAGCAACGACTCCCGACTCTACCCAACTTAAATATTCTGTTTTTCTTATAGGAGATGCCGGTAATCCGGATGCCACTCAACAGGAACCAACTCTTAAACTGGTTCAAAGCCAAATTTATTCGTCTAAAAAGGTAAAAATTGCCGGAAATGACAGTATTGTTTACAGCTCCAATCCTAAAGATGTAGTAATGTTTCTTGGGGATAATATTTACAATACCGGTTTACCTAAACCTGAAGATGCAGATCGGAAGGAAAAGGAAAGACGGATCGTAGAGCAGATGAACATTGTTAAAAACTTTAAAGGCAGAAAAGTTTTCCTTCCTGGTAATCACGATTGGAATGAAGCCCTTCCAGGTGGACTTGCTGCCGTAAACCGGCAGGAAGAGTTCGTTGAAAACTACCTCGATTCTAATGATGTCTTTTTGCCAAGCAACGGTTGCCCGGGGCCTGTGGAATTGCAATTAAATAAAGATTTGGTAGTAATAGTTTTGGATAGCGAGTGGTGGCTGCATAAATACGATAAGCCAATTGCTCCTGACAATGGCTGTACAGCTGGAAGCAGGGTAGAAATATTAGAACAGGTAAAAGATATTATCGTTAGAAACCGTGGTAAAAACGTCGTTATTGCACAACACCATCCGCTTTTTTCGAATGGTAAACATGGTGGTCATTACTCACTCAAAGATTACATTTTCCCATTGACCCTTGTCCGTGAGCAGCTTTATATACCCCTTCCGATAATTGGCTCAATCTATCCTTTTATGCGGCAGTATGGGATATCAAGACAGGATTTATCGAATAAAGATTATCAGCAACTTAAACGCGGACTTTTAACCATTCTCGAAGAAGAGAAGAATATTGTAATAGCTACAGGCCACGAGCATGCACTACAGTTTAATAAATACAATAACATAAACCATATCATCAGCGGTGCAGGTGCCAAATCAAATGAAATGTCAAAGGGTCACGATGCGTTATTTGTGCATGGTACCAAAGGATTTTCAAGGATAAATTATTATGAAAATGGTCAAAGTTGGGTAGAGTTTTGGGAACCTGTTGGTGATGGATCAACAGGAAAACTTGTTTACAGAACTCCGATGTATGCTATCCCACCCAAGGGAGCAGCAGAGGCACGGGAAGAAAAACAAATTTCATATAAAGATAGTGTAAAGGTACTTGCCGCCGGAGAACAATATCAGGCAAGCAATTTTAAACGTAGCTTATACGGTGAACACTACCGTGATACCTGGGCTACACCTGTTAAGGTCAATTATTTAGATCTTAGTACGTTTGCCGGTGGACTCACACCTTTAAAAATGGGAGGCGGAAAACAGACTACCTCATTGCAATTCCAAGGCAAAGACGGCAACGTTTATCAATTCAGAACCGTCAGTAAAGATCCGAGTACGCTTCTGCCTCAGGGTTTTATCAGAACCTTCGCTGATGATTTTTTTCAAGACCAAATTTCTTCTGCTCACCCTTACGGGGGATTAATTATTCCTGATATGGCTAAGGCTATTGGGATTTATTACGTTAGCCCGCAATTAGTATATATGCCTTATTCAAGAATATTAGGCCCATATATTCAACAAGTTGGCGGTAAATTAGGAACTATTGAGGCCCGGCCAGATGAAGATGTTTCTGATTTTAAATCTTTCGGAAACTCCAAAAATGCCATAAGCACCCATAAGCTATACCAACAGCTTCAAAAAGATAATGATAACGAGGTTGACCAGGTGATGTACTTAAAAGCCCGTTTATTTGATATTCTGATAAACGATTGGGACAGACATGAAGATCAATGGAGATGGGCAGAATTTAAAAAAGCAAAGGGTTCGCTTTATCGTCCAATACCCCGCGACCGCGATCAGGCTTTCACTAAGTATGATGGCCTTTTACCGAGACTGATTTCAAAATTAGTACCGGATCTTCAATCGTTTGAGTATGAAATTAAAGATGTGGCGAAACTTTCAATAGCTGCCCGCAATCTTGATCGAAACTTTTTAAACAAATTAACCCGCCAGCAGTGGTTGCAAATTGCTTTCGATGTTCAAACGAAATTAACCGACAAAGTAATTGAAGATGCTGCAAGAAGAATGCCTCCCGAGGTTTTTAATACTTCCGGAAAAGAAATTATTGACAAGCTGAAATCTCGCCGAAATAACCTTACAGAGGCAGCAGAAGAATATTATACTGAATTAAGTAAGGAAGTAACTTATACCGGTACAAATAAACATGAATTTGTATTAATTGAAAATCGCGGTGAATTCACTACGTTATCGGTAATGAAAATCAACAGTGAAAGAAAAACCGATACCAAAGTTTACGAACGTACTTTCTTAAGTGATGAAACAAATGAATTGAATATCTATGCACTTGAAGGGCGGGATAGTATAGTTGTTAAGGGAGATGGCTCAAAAATCAAAATAAGAGTTGTTGGTGGAGAAGACAAAGACTATTTCGCAGACAACACTACCGAGAATAAAAGGAATATTATAATTTATGACTCTAAGGATAATCAATCATCTATCAATCCGGGTAAGAGCACTTCACTAGAACTTTCTAAATATACCAGCGTTCACGAGTATAATAGAAATTCATTTAAATACGATAAAAGTTCTGCTATCCCTTCATTTGATTATAATGCTGATGATGGATTATTCGTGGGTGCAGGCTATTCTATTAAACATTACGGATTTAGAAAGGAGCCTTATAGTTACACGCATTTGCTGAAAGCAAACGTAGCTCCGCGAACAAAAGCTCATACTATCAGCTATACCGGAAATATTTATTCAATCTTTGGCACCAATAAAGACGTTATCATTAAAGCAGCTTTTAACGGCCCGAAATACACTTTCAATTATTACGGTCAGGGAAATTCAAGTACCAATATTGGCGATCTAATTGATGATTACAGAGTTAGAACTAAGAACATTTCCTTTGCTACCTATTATCAACGACGTTTTACACAAGCGTTTAAAGTTGGAATAGGTCCGGGCTTTGAAATCTATTGGATTGAAAAGCCTGAAAATAGCTTTTTAACAAGTAGCAACTTCGTTGAAAAGAGTGACCTTGATAATCCTTCAAGATTTACAACCCTTCGCTCTTACGCAAACATAGACTTTGTGAATGACCCTTTATTTCCAACATCCGGTGTAAGGTGGTTTAATGATATAAATTACTTTGCAGGGGTTGGTAAAACCAAAAACAATTTCGTGCAGCTGGAAAGCGATTTATCATTTTATGCAACCCCAAATTTCAACTTCCCGGTTACAGCAGCCATTAAGTTGGGTGGAGCAACTAACTTTGGCGATTATAAATTCTTCCAGTCGAACTTTCTGGGCAATAACACCAATTTGAGAGGCTTTAGGAATAACCGGTTTGCCGGAAAATCTTATGTGTACCAGAATTCTGAACTACGGTTTAAGGTATCAACATTTAGAAACTATATTTTCACCGGCAACTTCGGCTTATTTGGATTTTTTGATTCAGGACGTGTGTTTAGCAATATGCCCGAATCAAACAAGTGGCACAGCGCATATGGCCCGGGTACCTGGGTTAATTTCTATAACCGATTAATGTTATCTGTAGGATATGGAATATCAAAAGAAGGAAGATATTTTAATATAAATAGTGGGTTTTCATTTTAAGAAAAAGCCGGAGATTCCGGCCTTTTCAAATGTTAAATTTTACAAGTTTGCACTACTAATCTCAGAAGCAAGTTTAATAGCATTATAAGCATTTACAACACCCCCAGAAACTGATATTTCATCAAGCTTTACGCTTTTTTTACTGCCTTCTTCTCTTATTTTAACCTTGTGATCAACCTTAGTTACAGACCGTATAATAATATCTTTCACTTGTATAGCTGATAGAGAAGGGTAATATGAACGTATTAAAGCAGCTAAACCCGAAACTACAGGCGATGCCATACTTGTTCCGTCCTGAGCTTCATATTTGGAACCAGGCATTGTGGAATTGATCTTGACACCTGGAGCAAAAACATCTACAGACCGATTGCCATAATTTGAGAAATCTGCTACAAGATGCTCATCATTAGTCCATCCAGAAGCACCCACTTCAATCCAGTTAGCTGCTTTTGGAAGAGAAAATCTTGTGGTGTCAGGAGCAGTTTTAACTGGACGCGGAATCCTGTTCATTCCACCCATATTTTGGTTTTGATTCAGCATTGGATCAATAAACGGGCGATCTTTCGGAGTGATATCACCAAAAATTCTATTAGGATAGTTGACTTCCATATCTGTATTCTTCGAATCGTTTCCCGCCGCATGAACCAATAGCACATCTTTTAAAGCTGCGTATTTAACAGCACTATCAACGGCCGCTTTATTCCATGAATACGCTTTACCAAAACTCATGTTGATTACCTTGGCGCCATTATCTACCGCATAACGTATGGCATTTGCAACGTCTTTATCACGCTCGTCACCGTCAGGAACAGCTCGGATACCCATTATTTTCGCATTATCTGCAATCCCATTGATACCAATGTTATTATTTCGAACTGCAGCAATAATTCCTGCTACGTGAGTGCCATGTGTAGCATCTGGCCCGGTAACATCAGCGTTTCCATAAATCTTTTCAAAAGCATTAGTATAATTATCTTTAACTGAATCTCTTGGATCAAAGTCTATATTTAAATGATAATTGACTTGTGAACTAAAATAATCATAACCTTCATCAAGCTCTTTTTTGAAAGCAACATAATCCTTCTCCTTTTTCATTTCAGATTTAATTGCTTTCAACACTCTTGATTCCAATTCATTCGCAGACTTATAATTATCAAAATCTTTTACAGTCGGTATAGGTTTCCCGATTTTTGATACAATCTCATCTGTAGTTTTCTTTAAGATTCGAAAACTTTCGTAACCTCCCCGTGCATTTTCAAGTTTGGTCATATAATCAGTAACCATCTTTTTATACTGATTAAACTCTTTACGCTCATCGTCACTTAATGGAGATGCATTAACAATAGAAGCATATTTATCCTGAAGCGTTCTTACAAGTCTAACCACTTCGAGGTTGTCGTACCTAACATTAGTACCATCACTGGAACCAATAAAATTCCAACCAAAAAGATCATCAATATAACCGTTTTTATCATCATCTTTTCCGTTTCCGGATGTCTCTAATGGATTTTTCCAGATTATCGATTTTAAATCCTCATGTTCCTCGTCTACCCCGCCGTCAATTACAGCAACGATTACAGGAGTGGGCTTCTTGTTCTTTAAAAGCTCATACGCTTTTTCAGTACTTATACCCATAACTCCGTCTTGTTTCAAATCAAGGTTTTGCCAGTTGTCTTTAGGTTTATCTTTCGTTTGCCCCTGAAGTAAGAAAGGAACGAATGATGCTATTAAAATTATCCTCTTAATTAAATTCATATCTATATCTAAATGCATTACTATAACGAATATATTGCCCGTTATTTTTGATTATTAAATATTACAATAAAATCTTAACTTTTTTGAATATTCTTTGACATTACAAGTTAGAACATCTAATTGCTTTACTATTCAGACATTTAAATATTTAGAAAGTTTAATAAAAATTGTTTAGAAATTGCCCTCTCCCAACAAAAAAAGCCCGTTAGAGAATCTAACGAGCTTTTAGTAAAATTTGGCACCGACCTACTCTCCCACGTGTTACCGCAGTACCATTGGCTCTGGCGGGCTTAACTTCTCTGTTCGGAATGGGAAGAGGTGGACACCGCCG
>JANMZB010000031.1:0-4266 GCA_031382725.1 Sphingobacteriaceae bacterium
CCGCCAAAAGATACTGATGGTGATGGAGTATGGGATGCAAATGACAAATTTCCAAGTGATGCTACAAGAGCTTACATCAACTATTTTCCATCCGCTAACACAAAAGGGACTTTGGTTTTCGAAGATAACTGGCCAAGTAAAGGTGATTACGATATGAATGACCTTGTGGTTGATTACCGTTATAGCTATATATGTAACTCGAGCAACAAAGTAGTTGAGATGATTGGCGACTTCCGCGCTGTGGCAGCATGGGCGAAAAACGAGAACGGATTTGGTGTTCAATTTCCGTTTGCACCAGGTATTGTGAAAAGTGTTTTGGGCCAAAAGCTTTCGGGCACCGGAAGTTTTGTTAGCTTAAGTTCCAACGATACAGAATCTGGCCAGTCAAAAGCAGTTATAATTCCTTTCGAAAACCATAAGTCTTTACTGATGAACCAAGCTGATATTATAGATTCTGCAATTGTAAAGATCACTTTCTTAACACCTACAGATATGTCTACATTAGGCACGGCTCCATACAATCCTTTTATGATTTGCAACAAACAAAGAGGTATTGAGGCTCATCTACCAGGACAATTACCTACAGACAAAGCTCAGACTTCCCTCTTCGGAACTGCTAACGACAGAACTAATATTTTCGCAAACAAATATTATTTATCCGAAGAAAATTGGCCTTGGGGTATAAGTTTCACCGAAACTTTTAGATATCCGATTGAAGGCAATAATATTTCTAGCGCCTACCTTCATTTCGGCGAATGGGCCAGTTCAGGCGGCACCCTCTTTACAGATTGGTATAAAAATACATCTCCAGGTTATCGAGATGACTTGAAGATTCGATAAAAAAAAAGAGGCTGAATATAGAAATTCAGCCTCTTTTGTAATTTGCATTTTGCTGTATGAGGTCCGCCAAGTGAATCTGGTCAGGTTGGCTATTTATTTTTCTAAAAACTTTTTGTACCACAATCCGGATTCCTTTACCACTCTCTCCTGCGTTTCGAAATCAACATATATTAAACCGAACCTTGGATGGTATCCTTCGGCCCATTCAAAATTATCTGTAAGGGTCCAAACAAAATATCCTTCTACTTTACATCCTTCCTTTTTTGCTTTCAAAATTTCCCGAAGGTTGTCCTGAATATATTTTGTTCTTTTAGTATCCTCAACCGCCTCGCCGACTAAAACATCCGGAAATGCAGCCCCATTTTCAGTAATTAAAATCTTTTTGATTTGTGGATATTCATTATACTTTTTCAGGATATGATACATGGCTTTCGGGTAAACTTCCCATTTCATTTCTGTTAAAGGAACATTCCTCATTTCAGCTTTAACCAGACTAGCACCCATATAAGGCGAAAAATAGGAGGCTTTCACAATTTCACGGGTATAATTTTGAAGTCCGATAAAGTCGAAATCAAAAGCCATTAAATCTTCATCGCCCGGCTTTACGTATTTTTCGATCCTTTTTAATACAGGTAAATCCTTAACAGGATATCCTAAACCAAGAATTGGCTCGATAAAGGTTCGGTTTAGCAAAGCATCAACGCGCTTTACGGCAGCAAGATTCCTATCAGTAATTGAATAAGGTTCTATATGGCTGCACGAAAAAGTTGTTCCGATATTAGCATTGGAAAATATATTTCTTAAAACCTTTGCGCCAGCGGTTGTAGCTAAAGTTACGTGATGGATTGCAGGAAGAAAGTTCTTCAAACCTTTTTTCCCAGGGGCATGGATTCCCAAAAAATACCCAGCACCCGTAAAAACAGAAGGTTCATTCATAACCATCCAATTCTTTACCCTGTCGCCAAAGCTTTTAGCGCATAACTCTGTATAATCGCTAAACCAACCAACAATATCCCGATTTGTCCAGCCCCCTTTTAAATTAAGGGCCTGTGGCAAATCCCAATGATATACCGTAAGCCAGGGCGTAATTCCTTTTTCCAAACAAGAATCAATTACCCGATTGTAATAGTCAATTCCGGCTTGATTTACCAGATTCTGCCCGGTAGGCATTACTCGCGGCCAGCTTATAGAAAAGCGGAAATTTGGAATATTTAAGTTTTGTATTTGCTCAATATCCTTTTGATAGGAATTATAAAAGTCGCAGGCAAGTTTCGCGTGATGGTTGTTTTTTATTTTTCCTTTTTGGGATGTAAATGTATCCCAAATCGATTCGCCTTTACCGTCATTATCATGTGCGCCTTCAATTTGAAAGGCAGCAGTAGAAACTCCCCATTGAAAATCACTTCCAAAATCTTCCTTAGTAAAGTTATGCTCGTTGATATTATGCATAGATTGGTTTCAGCTGAACTAAACCGGCAATTTAAAACTTCGATAAAGAGCTGACATAAGCCATAGCGGACCGTTCAAAAGATCTCTAAACTGATTTAAAACCGTAGGTGATTTTCGCTCGGTTGTATATCCCCAAAATTGAAGTATCAAACCGACAATAAATATCCCCAAACAAACCTGACCAAGAGGAGGCCAGTTGGAATTAATATTTAGCTTTTCTAAACCAACTATAGCTGCAGAAAAAGCAAAGACCAGGAGTAGAATGCCGTAAGATAAAATGGGCGACAATTTATAATAGTAGTAAATTGTTAAGGCGATAAGAAATGAGGCCCAATTTATAAACCCGTTATATCGGCCTAAAAACTCAAGATGTGGAAAAGGAATGGACCAAACTAAACCTAAAAGTCCGAAAGTTAATAGAGGAATACAAATGTATTGAATGGATTTATTGAATGGACTTTTGTGATCGCTATCGTATTGTTTCAATACATTATCAATCGTCCTTTTCTCAGATATTCTGCCAGCCATAACGGATTGGTAAACGCTTTGGGATAAAAAGAAGGGCTCTTACGAGCCCGAATTATAATTTTATTTAGCGTATGATACAGATCTGGTTTCTCGAATAACAGTCACCTTAATCTGGCCTGGATAAGTCATTTCAGTCTGAATACGATTAGAAATATCGGCGGCTAAAATTTCTGCCTGATCATCTGTCACCCGTTCGCTTTCTACTACCACACGCAATTCGCGTCCGGCCTGAATAGCAAAGGTTTTTTCAACTCCGGGGTACGATAAAGCAAGTTCTTCAAGCTCCTTTAAGCGTTTAATATAACTCTCAACTACCTCACGGCGCGCACCAGGGCGGGCACCCGAGATCGCATCACAAGCCTGAATTATTGGCGATATCATAGAAGTCATTTCAACTTCATCATGGTGAGCACCAATTGCATTACAAACTTCCGGATGCTCTTTATATTTTTCAGCCAACTGCATACCTAAAATTGCGTGTGGTAATTCAGGATTATCATCCGGCACCTTACCAATATCATGTAAGAGTCCGGCGCGTTTAGCCATCTTTACGTTCAAACCAAGCTCTGAAGCCATGGTTGCACAAAAATTAGCTACCTCTCTCGAGTGTTGCAATAAATTCTGACCGTAAGACGAACGATAACGCATTCTACCCACCATCCTGATCAACTCTGGATGGAGGCCATGAATACCAAGATCGATTACAGTACGCTCCCCGATTTCCACAATCTCATCTTCAATCTGCTTACGGGTTTTAGCTACTACTTCCTCAATACGAGCAGGGTGGATACGTCCATCTGTTACCAAACGATGCAAGGCCAATCGGGCGATTTCACGTCGTACCGGATCAAAACCTGATAATATAATCGCTTCAGGAGTATCATCTACAATAATCTCGACGCCCGTTGCTGCTTCTAAGGCACGAATATTTCTACCCTCTCTTCCAATTACACGGCCTTTAATCTCGTCACTTTCAATATTGAAAATCGAAACTGTATTTTCAATGGCAGCTTCAGTAGCGGTACGCTGAATAGTTTGAATTACAACCTTTTTCGCTTCTTTGTTCGCAGTAAGTTTTGCCTCATCAACAATGTCCTTAATCTGCATCATTGCCTTGGATCTGGCTTCTTCTTTCAAAGAATCAATCAATTGGTTTCTTGCATCATCTGCAGATAAGCCGGCAATAGTTTCTAATTGAGAAATATGTTGATTTTTAAGCACTTCAACATCATCCTGTTTCTTCTGAGCTAACTCTGTTTGACGTTCCAGATTTTTACGAAGACCATCCAAATCCATCTCTTTTTTGTTCAGATTCTCTAGCTTTTGATTAACAGACTGTTCTTTTTGTTTAATAGAATTTTCACGCTGATTGATATTGTTGTTCTTGGCGTTAATTTCCTGCTCATGCTCGCCTTTCAATTGAAGAAACGCCTGGCTGATTTTGGAGCC
>JANMZB010000619.1:0-1529 GCA_031382725.1 Sphingobacteriaceae bacterium
TGCCACCATCCCATCTATCGAGATTGATGAAATGGTGAAGAGCATCAGCAAGGTCCCATCGACAATTCCTCGTGGCGCCGCTCCGACATTTCCGTATCGTTCAACACGGAATCTCAAGACGCTTCGTCTCTGGATTGATTACCGGTTACTACGTGGCGAACCATTGGACGCGGACGCGTTCGATGCACCACGCCTCCAGACATGGAGTAAGAGATCTGAGGCAATCGAATCTGCCAAAGACACCTTAAAAAATATAACTGTTCCGGCCCCACCCCCGTTGGCTAACCTTGAGGATTGGGATTCCTTCGAAGATTTGTTTCTAACGTACTTGGGCCAGTATCGCAGTATTGTTGGCGGGATGCCGCTAACGTACGTTGTTCGGCCAACACAAGAAGTAACCCCTGAAGCGCTGAATGCAGTGTATGACGATATCGACACTGATTTATACAATACTGCCCTTCTGGTCGGCCCAGTGTTCACCGAAAATAACAGGCAAGTTTATAACTTGTTAAAGCCACTAGTTTTTGATGGGCAGGCACGTTACATTGTCAAACCGTTTGACAACACGGCAAACGGACGAAATGCATTTCTTGCAATCAAGGCGCAGGCCGAGGGAACGGCAGCAACAGCAACCAAGAAAACCCGGGCATATGCCTATATACGCAGTGCGGAGTACAATGGAAAGTCACAACGTTACTCGTTTGACCAGTATTTGGAAACGCACCAAAAGGCACATGCGATCCTTGAAGAATTAAATGAACCGATCGCTGAATCGAAGAAAGTTGATGACTTTATGAAAGGCATTACGGACCCTCGTTTATCAACTGCGAAACAGATCGTTGATTCGGATCAAGAAAAATTAACCAGCTTTGCGGCATGCGCCCAATATATGAAAACTGCTGCCATCCGTTCCACCATCCGTACTCCTGACGACCGTGGCGCACTCCGTAACGTTGCACCGTCTTGGAAGGATGGGTCCCGCCATGGTCCACCGGTAGATCGTACTGCCAATGTCATCGTGGCCCCTGCCGTCTCCACTGCTGTTGCTGTTGCGTCTATTACTACCACGCCTGCTACTCCCCCTTTATACCCATTGACCCCATGGGTTGAACTCTCTGCTATACGCTTAGAAAACATCGAACGGAAACGGGACCGCCGTGAACAGGACCTAACCTCTGACGATGGTACATTGTCTGAAGACCCCGATTACTTTGTGAACCACTTTGGTGATGTAATCTATTGTAATCCCAACACCCCTAGGGGAGACAACCATTGGACTTGACATTCACCGCCGGCATTGCATATGGTTAAATATAATAGCTCGATTGTTATTCCATACTTTACCGGCGTACTTTTACCTGATCGGTTGATTGCTGCTGTCTCGCAGACTGTTGCATCTGTCTCTCACTCTTTAGACTCTGAACGTCCTTGTGAGCTTGATTCCCATGCGGACACTTGTATTTCTGGTTCTTATTTCACTATGATTGAAGAACCTATGCGCTTTGTTGATGTTTATGGATACTCTCCTG
>JANMZB010000042.1:0-14522 GCA_031382725.1 Sphingobacteriaceae bacterium
TGTTCGGGCACCGCTGCGAGTGGGGTTGTCGGGGGAAGGATCGGGGCTGTTGGTACCATAATAATTAAACGGAGATTGTAACTGAAAATCTTTTGAACTTTGCTTTTCCAGGTTATCAAATCCTAAAAGAAAGGCCTTTAAATTAGCAGATGTATTTGGCTTGTAAACTTCGGGGTTCAGGAAAAATGTTCTTGAATTAGTATTGCTATGAAATATGGAATGCTTAATAGTAGATTCCCTGCTTTGTAAAGACAATGCGCTTTCTCTGCTGTTTAAATAAAAACCCCCAATTGGGAAGCCTAACACAGCCGAATTGCGAATATGAAATCTGGCACCATTATTTGCAATAATACCGGCATTGGGGTGACCCTGATTAGAGAAAACCAAGCCTTTATTATTATCTGGGCCGATTACCGTTAAGTTTGATATAATAGGAAAAGTCCCTTCATCTTCTATTAATAAACCTGCGTTTAAACTATTGAAATATGAGTAGGGATGCTTAAATGCCAAAAGATGTTGCAATTTTCCTTTGTAGCCGTTTCGAAGAATAAAATCGCTAAAAAAAGTTGAATACGCAACCAGATGAGAGGCATTCACATTTCCTCCAGAAAACTCAAAGGCTGGTTTATTTGAATAACTGACCTGAATGTTATTAACACGTGTTTCACTACCTACATTATTTAAATACAGTGAAGCACTTTCCCCTTTTTTGGTCCCTGCAAATTCAATACGTGTATAACTTAATATACCGGAATTTTTAGAGGATGGGCTTCCATATAAACTGATGCCTTTCCAATTTTTAATTCTGGTGTCGGTCTCTACCCCTCCAGAACTTGTATATCCTTCCAATGTAAAAACAATGGGCTCCTCTTTTGTACCTTGAGCTAATAATTTCCCCCCTGCTTTAATGGTAATAGACTGCATGGTGGCAACTTTTATTAATGTTCCCGCATCTATTTCAAGTACCTTACCAGAATCTATCACTAAATCTGTTTGCAATACATATACTGTATCTTTCTGCAAATGAATGGTTGCAGCCTTAAGCCTTTTATCAGTAGCTTTAATAGATAACTCTGGTTTTGGCCGCTCTAAAAAAACAGATTCTTTTTTACATGCTGCCAAAAACATGGCTAAACAAACAAATGCTACCGTTACTATTCTATTTATTAACATAACCTGTTCTTTAACATTATTAAAAAGTATATGCAACTGAAAGTGAATATGTTCTTTGCGCCCTGATGTAAGAGGTGGTATTTTCGGTACCCGAAATTATAGTAGGATCACTTTCTATAGCTGTTCGTAGGGCTGGTTTTGAAACAATCCCAGGGCCATCAAATTTACCGTTGTCGTTTAAATCCTGATACAGTATAAAAGGTTTATTTAGTAGATTTGTTGCTTTAAACCTGATTTGACCTTTGCGCTTAAAAACGGATTTGCTTAACACAAAATCTACCAAACTTCTGGAGCTTACCCTGTAATGTGGGGTGCTGGGAATAAACGTGCCTTTTTCGGTTATTACGTTTAAATCGCTTGATCCTAAGGTATTGATATAATCTCCAGTCCGATTAAGCGAGAGTGTACTTTCTAAGGTGTTTTTTAATACTAATAGGCTGATGCCTCCATTAACAATGTAATTTGCCTGACCCGTAAGCGTGTGCTCGCTAAAGGATTTAAAATCGGCCTGTCCAAAAATTTTAGTTTCTTCCACCTTCGATTTTAATAAAGTACCGTTTCCAAATAAAGAAACATGGCTTAGCCAGGGAGCAAAGGGGATAAAATCAATTTTTTTCCTGATCTCGGCTTCAATGCCTCTAACATACGCCTGACCGGTATTTAACGCCTTTTTTGCTGTTACACCTTCAGTGGTGGCTTCAGAATACTCAATCGGGTTGAGCATTTTTTTATTAAAGGCTCCGATAGAAATTATTTCCCCTGCGGAAGGGAACCACTCTATTTTTACATCGTAATTGCTTATCGCGGAGCTTTTTAAATACCGATTCCCTCTTAGGTTAGTAAGGGTTTGGAAATCGTAACGGTCAAATTCAACCAAATCTACCAGTTCTGGCCTGATGACGGTATTAGAATAGGCAGCACGTATATTTATTGCCGTTATCGGGCTATAAACCACATTGACTGAGGGCAAAAAATTAAAATTATTCCTTGAAGAAAATGCTATGTCCCTAAAATCTGGTTCTATAAAATATTCATTAAAGGCCGGTGCATATATATTCACATTTTGCTGGTAATTTTCTACTCGCAAGCCCCAGATAATGCGCCACTTTTCCGCAATTTTATTCTCTATACTTTCATAAGCAGCCAATAAACTGCTTCCCGCAGTATAATTTTGAGCTTTTTCTAAATTTTCAGCAAATCCAATGTCAAGATTAGTATCCCCAGGATTTAATATCTTATCTATAGGGGCATCATTACCAAATAATGCTAAAACAGTCCCTGAAACATTTCTCGAACGGTTTTGAAATAAAATTCCGCCTTTAAGAAGATGTTTTTTATTGAATACATTTATAGGAGTCGTAATATTAAATGCGCCACCATATATCAAATCCTTAGAAAGAAACCATGATCTGTTATTGAGCCCTAAGGAAGTTTGAAGGTTACTTGCGTTTGGGTTTTTGTAGTAACGATTAGTAATGGTATCTCGGGCAAGCACATAATTCTTGGAATCGGGGTTATCCGTGGTATTGGCGGTAGCGTTAATATTCCAGTTTAAACGGGTTTCGCTATTTTCTCCTGTACGGTGCTCCCCTCCCAAAGTGCTGTTTAGAATGTTGCGATATTCAGTAAAATGTGTGACTCCTTGCTTATACTCTGCTTGGGCATCTAAACTTTTAAAAACAGGAAATTCGAAATTAGGGCGGTTTATAAAATTATTTCTAAATACTGTAGTATACAAATTTTTTAAAGTGATTTTATTATTCCCAAAGCTATAAGCCATATTTAAAACCGCCCCAAAATTGGATGCGTAATTATACCGGGTATGGTCTGAATAAGAACTGGTAACCAGAACTGGCTCGTAAATTCCTGTATTAATATTTTCAAAAGCAGGTATTCTAGCAATTATCTCTTGCTCTATCAGTTCCGTTTTACGCTGGTTAAGGGCAGCAATGATGCCGATTTTATTTCCCCCTTTAAAATTAATCGTTCGGCCATATCCAAGTTGTACCTGCTCGTTCAGGCCAGATGGCCCATGACTTACCGGGATTAAATTATTCGGTAAGCGGCTAATCTGGTAATTAAGCTCTTGGGGGTTCATATTATACAGCGTGGTACGAGATTGCGAGGTAGGGAAATCTGTAGGTAAATCACGGCTGCTGCCGTTAAAGCCTAGCCAGTTAAATTTATCGCGTTTTTCTGTATAAAATTCCTTTCCGTAGGTTTTATCAGAATACCCCCCCTGCATGGATACTGAAAAGAAATTATTGTCCGGGAAATCTTTGGTGTTTACTTGTACCACACCACCGGCAAAATTACCAGGCATATCCGGAGTGGCGGTTTTATTTACTACAATATTATCAATAACCGCGGCCGGTATTAAATCGAACGAAAACGCATTACGGTTTGTTTCTGTACTGGTCATCTGTACACCGTTTACCATGGTTTGGTTGTACTGGTCGCCCATACCACGCACTACTACAAAGCGGTTATCCTGCACATTTACACCCGTTACCCTGGTAAGTACCTGCGCCGCATTATTATCGGGTGTTCTTCTTATTGCCTCCTGCGAAATCCCATCTGAAGCCGCCTGGCTACGTTTCTGCGCCGAATAAACAGTAGACTGACTTTCTTTTTTAGCGGTAGCCTTAATTACCACCTCTTTTAGAGCCTGACTGGAAGCCTCCAAAATAATATTCTGAAAAGTAGACTGCCCTGCTTTAACTGTTATCTCACTAATTTCTTTTGTTTGATAACCTATGTATTGAAATGTTAAGGTATATGTTCCGGCAGGTAAAGAAAGAATATAAGATCCATCTACTGAAGTAACAGCGCCAGAACTGGTCCCGCTAGCTTTAACACTTACCCCAATCAGGGTTTCGTTGGTAGCACCATCCAGCACCTTACCGGTAACTTTACCGTTTCCGCTTTGCGCAAACACGGCACAAGAGAAACAAACAATTAAACTCAAAAAACAACCTAATTTTTTATTTAAAAGCATATCAAAATAATTTTGAAATAGAT
Source organism: Sphingobacteriaceae bacterium (assembly GCA_031382725.1). GTDB lineage: Bacteria > Bacteroidota > Bacteroidia > Sphingobacteriales > Sphingobacteriaceae > Paradesertivirga. The sequence goes on from JANMZB010000042.1 coordinate 4,195, forward strand.
ACCAAGCTCATTCGTTTTAATTTACTTATGTTACAGGTCATTTCGGATCATTATAGTTTGTTCTCAGGGGTATAAAATTTGTCCAACCCTGTAACCAGTTATCGTTACCTATGGCACCGATATAGTCTACTTTATTGAAAAAAGTATCAGAAAAAGCAGCATCAAATTTAGCCCCTTTTAAAATCGAAGAATTAGCTATTACCAACAGGTTACTATTTTCATAATTAAACGGATTCTGGTAAATAGCATCTGCCCCGAGGGTGAGCTCTACTACGTTTTCGGACGTGAGAGCCAAATCTCTAAACTGCGCGTTAGTTTTAGACAGACCTTTGCGTACCGAAAAAGTTGTATCGCTTTTGTGAAAAAATGAATAGCCTATTTCTGAAGTTTTGTTTGTAAAATTTGACAGAGATTGTTCATCATCAATATACCAGCCCGATTTAGGAAAACCTGAAAAAATAGAATTTCTAATTTTGAAGCGCGCATTGTTTTTTGTTATTAATGCTGCCGATTGTAAAGATGGTTTAAGATATTCGGGGGCTATTCCATTTTGTAAATGGGGGCCAATAATAGTGAGATTAGAAATGATAGGAAATGTGTTAGGAGCCTGAGTATCACCTGACGGATTGTTTTCTATTAAAAGTCCGGATGTGCTCCCATTTGGATTTCCAAAAAACGGGTGACGATAAGCTAATAAATTCTGCATTTTACCGGTGTAGCCCTTGGTTATGTGAAAATCGGCAGGACCACCGCAGGCATACGATACTAAATTCCGAGCATTAAAAGTACCGCCAAAAATTTCAAACGAAGGCTTTGATTTAGTATAGCTAACCTGAACATTCTCAACAACACTGTTGCCGCCCACCGCATTCAGGGTTAAAAAGGAGAATTCGACACGCAGATATTTAATAGAGCAAGAACGATCATGGGGATCTTCGCTCCCGGTGGGTGCGGTATCGTTGTTAAACGATTTTCCATTAATTTCAATACCATTCCAATTTAAGCTTTTAGTAGCATTAGGTGCCCTGCTCGTAAAAATAATCGGGTTTTCCTTTGTCCCGTTTGCTATTAAAATCCCTCCGGGTTCAATCTTTATTCCTCCTGTAGCTGAGTAAACCCCACTTTTATTAATTAAACCAACTTTTATTAATGTACCATCTTCAATAATTAATTGCTCCCCGGCCGCTCGGGTCAAAACATTATTTAGGGTGTAAACCGTATCACGATACAGATGTACTATTTTACCGAGGAGGACAGGTTTATCTTCTGTGCCGAAAATTTCTACTTCGGGCTTTGGTGTTTTTAGTTTTACGTCTTCTGTCTTTTTACATGAGGGTAATAAAAACAGAGTCATTAAGAAAGATGCCGAAATAAGTTTTAGGTAGGAAAGCGTATTACGTTTCATGTTTAAAGTGTATTGAATACGTACAGCATTGGAAGATGCAGCACACAACAATAGGTTATGGCATTTGTGATGTATGTGATTGCTGCTTTTCATTTTTACTGCTTGGTGTTTTTTTTATAGTGTTTTTTGTGTTTAATAGATCCCACCACTGGGCGTGGGATAAAGCGCTAGATCCCACCACTGCGTTCGGGATGACAAAAGCACCCTTTGTGTCATCTCTACCTCCCCCTTTGTCATCTTGACCTCCCCTTTGTCATCTCGACCCTAAGGAGAGATCTGGCTGTGCGATGGGTTTAACCAAGCTTTCCTTTAGATCCCACCACTGCGTTCGGGATGACAAAAGCCACCGCTGCGCTCAGGATGACAAAAGCACCCGAGATGACAAAGCAAACCTTATTTATTAAACACATACGATACCGTTAAATAATACAATCGTTGTGGTTTAATACTAACTACCGTATTATCTGTACCGCTTTGATAATACCCCAACCGGCCATTAGCATTCGCCTTAAGCTGTAGCGGCTCATCAAACTTTTTATTTCCGTTTAAATCCTGATATATTATGTAAGGTGTATTCAGCAGATTATTAACACCTAAAATTGCCTGAATTTTAGACTTTAAAAATTTCTGCGAAATTTGAAAATCCAGCTGCTCTGTTCCTCTTACCCGGTAATCTGGAATATCCAAAATTGAATTACCATTAGATAATTCAGTTTTCTGTCCCGAGCCAACAAATGAAATATAATCTGCGGTAGTGTTATAAAGCAAGGTTAAAAACGGCCATCTTGGTTGTTGCAGGGTTATACCAGAATTTAAGGTATAATCGGGGCTTCCTGCCAGCGAGTGTTCCTCAATTTCGAGATTTGAATTATTTCTGATAAAACCCTTCTCTACTTTAGTTTCTAAAAAATTTGCATTTGCAAACAGGGTAACATTAGAAAGCCATGATGATGAGCCTGCGATAAAATTTAAACGTGTTTTTACAGCTGCCTCTACTCCCTTTATTGTTGCGGGTGGTACATTGTATGGTTCTGTTTGATATACTCCTTTTGAGAAACTAAATAAAATATTTTCTATAGGTTCTTGAATACGTTTGTAAAATGCAGATATAGAAACAACAGAGCTCTTAAGTGCATTCCAATTAATTCCGCCTTCCAAATTATCTATTTGGGTATTTCTTAATATAGGATTACCCTTTCTAATTATAAAAGAATTCGCATCATAATACCGGTAAGGGGATAATTCTTGTAATTGAGGGCGGTTTAAAGATTTAGCGTAGGCCGCGAAAATTTGAATCTCTGAAACGGGGTTGTATTTAATGTTTAGAGATGGTAACAGATTTGATTTGATTACTCTTTTATTAGCATTTAAAGAAACCAGTTGTGGGTTTTTTAAACCTTCTGTATAACCGTAATCCGTATTCGAAACCAGATTACTGCTACTTTCAAGCCGGATACCCACATCGATAAATAAATTATTAAATGCTTTACCCTCAAACTTTAAATAGGAAGCTCCTATGTTTGACGAGGCTGTATAATTGCCAATGTTATCAGGTCTGATAAATCCGTTATAATTATTAAAATTTACTTTTGTAAAATAGTTTGCCAATGTTAAGCCCCCGGAATAATATTGTTCAGGTGCTAATAAATTTTCTAAAGGCGCATATTCTTTTCCGGTAACTAATAACAAATCACTAAACATCGTTCGGTTACGGCTTTGAATACTCACCCCGCCAGACAAATTCTGTGTCCGGTTCAGCAGGTTAAATGGTATTGAAATATTAAAGGCTCCAAAAAAACTATTCTCTTTCAATTTCCGCCAGTTTCTGGAGGAATTTGTAAATAATACTGCCGGGGTGGTGGGTGTTGAGAATTCCGGGCTGGCGATTTGAAAATTCGATCCACTTGTGTTCAATAAAAAATTGCGCTCATCGGGGTTGTATTGGCTGTTAAAAGAATAACTGGCCAGCCAGTCCATTTTAAATTTACCATCGCCGCCTAAGGCATGTACACCCGATACCTGTGTGTTTAAAAACTTTTTATTTTCGGTTAAATAATGAAGTCCGTTTGTTGCCAGGGTATCTTCATTGCGTTTGGTGTATTGCTCTCTGGAGGTTAATGTATTAGAGAAAAGGTTTCCAAATGTATTTTTTACAGAAATTTTACTTCTCCCAAAAGCGATGGAAGCATTTAAAATACCGCCAAGATCAGCATTGTAGCCGTAGCGGGTATCCTGAGATTGTGCGTTGATAACTAATTTATCGGCAGCCGCAAAGGGGAATGGATTAGATAACACAGCGGGTACAGCCTGCATGGTAACATCTTCGATCAATTCTGTTTTGCGCTGTTTTAAAACTGCGATTATTCCAATCTTTTCTCCTCGTTTTAATTGAAAGGTTTTACCATAACCAAGAATAAAATTAAGATTGGGGGTAGAAGCACCATAGTTGATGGGTGCCAAATTATTATTAAGCTGTTTAGACAGCCTTACCCGTTCCTGAATATTTAATTCGTTAAAAGAATACTGAGATTTATGATTAGGAAAATCACCCGGCAAATCTCTTACTTTTCCGGGGAAACCCAACACCTCAAAATCACCTCTTTTGTCGCCATAAAAAGTTTTCCCGTTTGCGTTTTCAGAAAAGCCGCTGCCTGCCTGCAGGTAGAAAAAGTTGCGCTCTGGAAAGTCTTTGGTTTGGATATTTACAGAACCACCGGCAAAATCGGCAGGAATAGAGCCATCGTTTATTTTATGAACGCTTACGGTTTCAATGGCTTCGGCAGGTATAAAATCAAGCGGAAAAGAACGGCTTAGGGGGTCTAAATTATTGAATATTGCCCCGTTAAGTAAAACCTGATTGTAACGCTCGCCCATGCCCTTTATGGTTAGCGATTGTAATTGAGGTGTGTACGGATTATCAAGCAGTGTTACGCCGCTTAAACGCTTTAAAAGATATGCCGTATTTTTATCTGTACCCGGGCCAATAAATTCGCTTGAAATTACATCATGAGCACTTAAATTAAGTGCGGCATGCTTAAAAGAGTTTTGTTTCTCTGTTAAATAAGTACTATTAACTTTTAATGAGCTTTGGGCTACAGAATCTTTTGAACCAGAACTAATCCTCTCAGAAATAGGGTACAGAATTACATCCAAATAAACTGTTTCACCTTTTTCAATGTTAATTCCTGAAATATTTTTCGATTGGAAACCTTCTAGTTCGAAACTGAGTGAATGCGTACCTGTTGGCGACTTTACAAAAAATTCACCATTTGCCCGGGTGCTATCTGCTACAGTTGTACTATCAATAGAAATAGTAACGCCGTATAAGGTTTTTTTGCTTGAGCCATCGAAAACTGAACCCTTTATAATCCCTGCTTCTGATTGCGAATAACTTTTATTAATCACTAAAAGCAACAAAGACAAACAAAAAAATTTAATGTTATTAAAACGAAAGATGTATTCTAAAAATGTGCTCATCGCATAAATATCAGCCGCAAAACTATAATAACAATGAAGGCTATATATTAAGCAGGCATTATGAATACATTAAGGCAGTAGTAATTTTTCAATCAGCAGGATTAATTAAATTAACCTTTATGCCACAATTGATTTTAAGAATAAAAGAGTTACTGAAGTGCTTCGAAAGCCTTTTCGATAATAGGGTCTTTACCCTGAATTTCATCAATCGAGGTTATATCAATTTTATGGTTGGGTTTAATACCGTTCTCAATATTTTCTTTTGACGGAGATAGGGTATAGGTTGCAGAGTACTGAAGTTTCCAACCGTTAGATAATATGTAGTTGTTAGGATTTCCGCCGCCGCCGCCTGTTTGGTCGCCAATAAGTTTAACGTTGGGTAATTGTGACATGTATAACGCAAAGTCGTTACAGGTGCTAAAACACTTTCTATTAGTAAGTAGCGCTATTTTATTTTTATACGTTACCCCTGCCGGGGAAGCATAAAAAGGTGTAGGATCAAAAAACTCGTTATGTCCGGAACCTTTTTTGGTAACCTCAAATTTTACCAGTTTCTTTTCTGATATAAAACGACTAATGAGTTTATCAGCATTTATCGATTGCCCGCCGGTATTGTTTCTTACATCTACAATAATCCCTTTGGTTTCTTTAAAATCATTAAAAATAACATCTAATTCGCTTTCCGAAATACTTATGGTAAAAGATGGGTAATACATATATCCTATCTCATCAGCAACCTTGTAAATTACCGGTCCGCTCCTTTTAAAATCATTTTTCAAATAGGTATTAATGACATTCGAATAATTAAAATTTGTAGGATGGGCCTGATAAAAATCTATATATGTAGCCGTATCTTTATTGGTCATTAAACTTACATGGCCATCTTTTAACGTATAAAGCATACTGCTCATTAGCGTATACAGATCAGCATCAGACATTTCTTTTTTAACCTGCGGCCTGTACTCATTATATACTTGTTGCCAGTTTACATTTTTAATGGGAAACATCGAATAATGCGTATTCATAAAACCCCATAAATCATCGAACACAGCAACCGGATCTGAGGCGGGCGATTTTAAATTCAAGCCCTTTTCACATCCCGATAGGAGTAAAAGAAAAATAGTGGTAAGAGTGAAGAGCCGATTTTTATTCGTTAATACAATAGTTAACATAGTCAAAATAAGTAGTTATATGATAGGCCTAAGCTATGTTGTGATTGCTTTACTTCCCTTTGAGTTTTAATATGATAATAATTTATTGAATAACTCAATGCGATTTTATTATTACGCTTGAAATATTTGTTTATGGCTAAAGTATTTTTCAGTTGAAAAAACTCTGAAATATTTAAAATCTTTTGGCTCTCAATAGTAGATTTTAATTTTGACCCTTCACTATTTATGGAGCCGGGTGAAAGTTCACTTCCGAAAGCGGGCTGCCCCACTGCTGAAATGATTGGCATACTAAAAGAATTTGAAACACTAAATCCCGACAGTTTGCCTTGTGGTACAAATAGTGCTTTAACACTGGCACCTAAGGAAATTGCCGATTCGAAAGTTTCATTGTTATTTATAAATGTTGAATACTTTCTTGCAGCATGCAGATAACCAAAATTGCCACCACCATAAAATTTGATTAAAGATGTAGACTCGAGTGCACCAAATTTATAGAGATTGGTATACTCAAAATTAAGATTCGCCTGTGTTAACTTATCCTGATACCGGGTTTTTAAAACACCCTTGGAATAATTAACTTCAAAAATATGGATAGCTTTTTTCTTTTGATAATCTATACTAAAGGCAGCTCCTAAATAACTGCCGGAATAAGGTAGTGAACTAAAATTATTGTCGATTACCGAATTCTGATTTATGTTACCCTGCAATCCGATAACCCACTTTGTTAAGCTATCATTTTTTTCTTGTGAATTTACTTTCTGAGTTCCGAAGATAATTAAGAAAGAGAAAATAAGGACTGTCTTACTACAAAACAAACTAGTATTACTATGCAGCCAAAAAAAATAGTAGCGAATCACGAATGTTAAATTACAGTAGCTTGCGAAGATAACAATCTGAATAATTACTAAAAGTTAAGTTTAGGTTATCACTAGAGCCGAAAGCGTTTCTTTTTAAGCAATAAAACCATCTAATCATAACAATTGATTAATACCTTCTTAAATCTAGGAAAGCACCTTGCGTTGTAAAGAAATCTTCTTTATGACGATGTAGGTGCTTACTATGATAAGGGATAAAGTAAATATTGGAATAAATGGGTCTATGCTCGACAATAGTCCGACCGGACTGGGTGTTTACTCATTTAATGTAATCAATAATCTTTCGACGTTGTGTCTCGGAGATCACTATAATCAAATTACTGTTTTTACTCCTACAAGTTCATTCCTCAATAATAATTTAAAAATTAAGAAAATTTCCAATTTGATGTTATCATCAAAATATGGAAAACTGGCGGCAATAACACGATTTCTGTGGAATACATTTTTATATCCGCTGCAAGCGAAAAACTACGACTATCTGATTAGTACAACTACCCACGGAAGCTTTTTTCTTAAGAATCAGATATTAACTATTCATGACCTTTTGTCGCTCAAGTTTGATAACATTAGCGCACATCAACGCTTCTATTACAAGTATTTTTTACCCTTCTTAGTTTCAAGAGCTAAACTGATTGTAACAATTTCTGAGACCACCAAAAAAGATATTATTCATTTCTTAAAGTGCCCTGAAGATAAAATTCATGTTATATATAATGGATACGATCAAACCCGGTATTTTCCACTTGACCATAACCCTCAATTAATATTAAAAGAATATGGTGTTTCAAACTACTGGTTAGCTGTTGGCCCAACGTATGCGCATAAAAATTTAGAAAAACTTATCGAGGTCTACAACAAATTATCTGATACAGAAAAAGCACAAAAACCCCTCGTAATAGCTGGTGGTAAAGACCCATATCTGACTCGATTAATAAGGCTTGTTGAAAAGCTAAAGCTTACTAAGCATGTATACTTTTTAGGGTATGTCCCTGAAAATCTAATGCCATCATTATACAGAGAGGCATTTGCTTTAATCTTTCCAAGTCTGTACGAAGGTTTTGGCTTGCCGCCTTTGGAAGCCATGGCCTGTGGCTGCCCGGTTATAACTTCTCTCGTCTCTTCTATGCCAGAGGTGTGTGGCGATGCTGCCTTATACATAAATCCATCTGATGAAAATTCTATACTGGAAGCTATAAGGCAATTGCTTAACGAAAGTGATTTATACGATGGCCTTAAAAAAAAGGGATTAGCCCGGGCGGCCAAATTTTCCTGGAATAAAAATGCACAAGCTTTAAAAGAACTTTTAGAAAAACCGACACCCTAACCTCTCATAAAATGATTCAAATAACCGGCTCTGTAGTTTTGTATAATGCAAAATTTGATGAAGTTAAAAAAGTTGTAGAAAGCTTTTTAAACTGCACGTTGATGAAAAAATTATACATTGTAGATAATTCGGAAACGGATATTTTGAGAGACCGATTAAGTGTCTATAACGTTGAGTATATTTTTACAGGCAAAAATATCGGTTATGGTGCAGGCCATAATATTGCGATAAGAAAATCTATTGGAGTTTCAAAATATCACCTAATTCTTAATTCAGACATAGAGTTTAATCCTGAAACATTAACAGGGCTTTTTCGATTTATGGAATATAACACAGATGTGGGTCTGGTAATGCCAAAGGTAATTTACAATAACGGCGATTTACAATATGTATGTAAAAGGCTTCCCACTCCTGCCGATCTCTTTGCCAGGAGATTTGTTCCCGGTATTGCTAAACCCTATATGAAAGAATTTCTGGATTCATACGAGTTTAAAAATAAAGATTATGATTCCATGATGCATGTTCCTCACATAACGGGCTGTTTTATGTTTATTCGAACTAAAATATTTCCTATAGCCGGAATGTTTGATGAACGGTTTTTTCTCTATTTGGAAGATACTGATCTTTGCAGACGAATTAATGAATGTGCGCTAACCGTTTATTACCCTCTTGAGCAAATAACACATGGTTTTGTAAGAGGGTCAAATAAAAATTTTAGATTGTTTTTAATTCACTTACAATCATCAATTAAATATTTTAATAAATGGGGATGGTTTAACGATAAAATGCGTGTCGCCGTTAACAACTCTTTAGCGAATAATTCCTTTGAGCGAAATGTGCGTGAATGGGAGTCACCATTTGAATTAATTCCTGAAAAAACTGAAACCAAGCAATTAAGTTCTGAAAAGCTGTTATCTGAAATGTATGCCGGATAAAACTGGAATATCAATTGTAATTTGCTGTTATAATAGCTCCAAGCGATTAAAGAAAACGCTTGAAGCTTTAGCAAATCAAAAATTTGATGGAAACATAAGTTCAGAAATTATAGTGGTTGACAATGCCTCTACCGATAATACCGCAAAATATGCAGAATCTTTATGGGAAAGCTTAAATGCACCGATACCGCTACGAACTGTACACGAATCGAAACCCGGATTATCGCATGCCCGGAAAAGAGGAATCGAAGAAACTAGCTACTCCTATATCCTATTCTGTGATGATGATAATTGGCTTTTCCCAAATTACATCAATAAAGCCTATCATATTATAAATAATGATTCTACAATTGGTGCATGTGGTGGTATGGGAATACCCAAATTTGAAATCAGAAAGCCATATTGGTTCGATGAATATTCCGAGGCCTTTGCATTAGGTTCGCAAGAGATTGTAAGAGAGAATGGTGTATTATTAAATTTGTATGGCGCGGGACTCACTATACGGAAAAAAGCTTTAACAGATTTATCGGAATGTGGCTTTACCAGAATGTTCGCCGGTAGGGTTGGAAGTAAGTTGAGCTCCTCGGAAGATACCGAATTAACTAATGGTATGGTGCTGTTAGGATATAAGCTTCATTTTTGTGAACAGTTAAAGTTTTACCATTATTTACCTAAAGAACGGCTAAACTTTACTTACTTAAAAAAACTCTTCATTGCTTTCGGCACAGATGGCCCCGTCAGAGATTTATATTATGCCTGTATTACCAAGCGGGCTTCACACAGATTCATTAAAAATTGGTACTTGCATTTTTCCATTAGCATACTTCGATTATTGAAATACCTGATTATGCCACCTAAAAAATATGGCAGAGGAATCTATTTTTATTGGAGTATAGCTTACATAAAAGAATTGCTTGGTTTGTATGGTAGACACAAAACTATCAGGACAAACATTATGAAACTTAAAAAAACCAGGCCGGTAATTTCAATAAATGAATATCAAAAATCTGAAAGTTTAGTGATGTATTAATCACCTATACAATCAGGAAACTTATAATGCAAAAATTTTACATAAGCTCTAAAAAGGGCATCTCCGGTATTTGCAAATATTCCGCAGACTTTTACAATCTGGTTTTGAAA
>JANMZB010000046.1:0-10786 GCA_031382725.1 Sphingobacteriaceae bacterium
CGATGAAATTTGCCGACGATGATCTTGAAATCGCCAGAAAGAATGTTTCAAGAACTTCGATTCTTGCCAGTGCTAAAACGCTTTCGCGTGATGGTATGGAGATGGATAACGTGAATTTTCAGAATAATCACATCGCTTTAACTAATAAGAATATGAATATGCGAGGTGCCAACCCGCTATTAAATCCGTTTGCCTGGGGTGCGTTGATGCAGCAGATTTTCCAGGGGGATAAGAGTAGGAGTAATAATTAGGTTAGGTTTTAGCATTTAGCTAATTTTATATATAAATCAAACCACAAGATGGATAAAGAAATCTACGCCGTAATTTCAGAAATGCTTATTAAACAGGATGAAACTACAAGTGAGATAAAAGAAACTAACTCTATTTTAAAGGAGTTTATGGGAGTTTCGGTTAAACAATGGGAGCAACAACAAAAGTTTAATGAGCGTTTTTTTGAAAAACTTGAAAAAATCGAAAAGGTACTTGAAACACTTTCATTGCTAGAAGAAAGGGTTAAACACCTTGAAAGCTTGGAGCAAAGGCTTGTGAAAATTGAAAACTTATTAAAGGCATCTTAAAAAGGATGAAACCCCTTATTGCCCGTAGAGTTAAGCCCTTATTGTCCGAGTTAAGCCTTCGCTTCTCTACGCATTATGAAGAAAGAGTCTCAGACTCCTTTCAATTTGACAATCCGTAGAGCATTTCATAACTCTACAGACAGTTGTGAGGTTGTCCTCCACACTCAAAATCTACCACTTCTTAAACTTTTAATTATTAGTCTGAAATTATAGTTGAATAATTATTAAATATACGATTGTTTATCGTAGATTTAATCGTATAATATTAAGCTATGAAAGTAACAGCCATTATAGATGATAAAACTATTGAGGAGGCTATGAAATACTCCAATTCTACTACTATTACAGACGCTTTAAAGGTCGCTCTGAGAGAATATATAAACATTCAAAAGCTGAAAGAATTGGGTCATATGATAAAGACTAATCCAATGGTATTTAGTCACTCCGCAGATGATATTAGAAATATTAACCGTGAATTATGACTGTCATTTTTGATACATCCGTGTGGATAGAATTCTTTAAAGGGCGAGCAGAATATTTTGATACATGTCAGCAATTATTAGAAAAAACTGAAGTACGAACTGTAGAAATTATTTTCGCAGAATTGCTCCAGGGAGCTCTTAATAAAAGAGAAGTGGAGGCAATTAAAACTTATTATGAACTCATTCCTAAAATAGAAATTAAGAACCTATTTCTGTTAGCCGGGGAATTTTCAAAAGACGAAAAGCTCATTAGTAAAGGCATAGGATTAATTGATTCTTGTATTATAAATGCAACTATCAGATCAAACTCTAAACTTTGGACGCTTGATAAAAAGATAAAGGCGTATTTGAGTGAGGAATATTTATTTAATGGTTGAATCCGTTGCTTCTATAATTTAATAAAACCTATCTTTTCTTAGAAGCCGCCGGAAATTTCATCCTATAATCAACCTTAATCGTACCCCTAGAAATAGAATCAAGCCTGCTTTTTAACATCGCACGCCTGAGCGGGCTCAATTTATCGGTAAACAATTTCCCCTCTATGTGGTCGTATTCATGCTGAATTACTCTTGCCTTGAACCCTGAAAAAGTTTCAGTATGCTGGTTCCATTCTTCGTCGTAATAAGAGAGTGTTACGGTCTGATTCCTGCTAATATCTTCCCGGATTTCGGGAATACTGAGGCAGCCTTCATTAAAATCCCACTTATCGCCTTCTTCGCTTAGAATTTGGGCGTTTATAAATACTTTCTTAAAATCCTTTAATTCAGGATCCTCTTTATCAGTTAGATCAATCACAAATAACCTGATCGAAATTCCGATTTGGGGCGCAGCAATTCCAACTCCATTTGCGTAATACATCGTTTCGAACATATTAGCAATCAGCTCATCAAGGTTGGGATAATTCTTGGTAATCTCAACCGCTTTCTTCCTCAAAACCGGATCGCCGTACGCTATAATCGGTAGTTTCATTTGGCAAAAATAATTAAATAAGCAAGGTTTGGAAACATCCCTATCGTTAAACTACCTTATTCTGACGGTTCGAATAATAAGGTTGTCAGCGTTACAGGATCAAAAATTTCGTTGGCTGTTTCGAGAAGGTGATCTGCGGTAACAGCATTTATTTTTTCATAGATTTCTTCAAGAGTATCGGCTTTGCCGTAGTCAATAAGGCTTTTAGCCATCGAAATTAGAAGGCCGATCCGGTTCTCTTCACCCAAAGCAATTAAACCGGTAAACTTTTGTTTGGCCTGCTGTAGGGCAATTGTAGATAATTTATTTTCCCGGAGTTTTTTTAATTCTTTATGAACCAGGCTTAACGCTTTCGCGGATTTTTCTGCATCAGTCCCGAAATAAATCGAAAAGATTCCGGTATCGCTGAAAGGCGTATAGTTAGATTCGATGGTATAAGCAATTCCATATTTTTCACGGATCTGGAGATTAAGTCGCGAGCTCATACCCGTTCCGCCAAGAATATTATTTAAAAGCAATAGACCGGTTTTACTTGCGTGATGAGTGGAATAAGCTTGGTTGCCCAATACACAATGGGTTTGCGCAATCGATTTTTCTATCCTCTTTTCAGTGGGCTGATAAGTTGGTAAAGACGGTCTGTTAAGCGTTGCTTTGTTCTCCGGTATGGCCGAATGGAGTTTAGAAAACAGCTTACAAAGCTTTTTGAAATCATAATTACCCAACACTCCAATTACTATTTCATGCGTATTGTAATTACTTTCAAGAAAGCTAATAATATCCTTCCTTTCCAGACCTTTTACAGAATCGGCCGTGCCTAAAATATTTCGCCCTAGCGGATGACCGGCGAATAACAGATCTTCAAAATCATCTTGTATTGCTTCTTCGGGCTGATCCTGATACGATGCGATTTCATCCAGGATAACACTCTTTTCTTTTTCAAGTTCATCTTCCGGGAAAACCGAATGAAAAACCAGATCCTGAAAAAGCTCAATCGCCCTCTCTACGTAGGCATTTAAAAAAGATGCGTGGATGCAGGTATACTCTTTAGTTGTGTAAGCGTTTAAATCTCCGCCTACAAGCTCCAGGCGATTTAATATCTGGTTAGTGCTTCGTTTTTTAGTTTTCTTAAATAGTAAATGCTCGATAAAATGGGCGAGTCCGTCTTTGCCATTTGCTTCATCCCGGGAACCGGTGTTAACGATAATACACGCATGAGATATTAAGGAAGAAGTATGTTTATGTAAAAGACGAATGCCGTTTGGCAGGGTAAATACCTGATAATCCATTAAAGGGCGAAGTAAGTTAAAATTCAAAAGTAAAAATTAAAAACGCATTACTTATGAATATAATAAAGGCTTTAACTGTTTTAATATCATTTATACTTAAAGCATTATTGCTCATTTTTCTTTAAGCTTTAGCTTACACTCCCGTTTAAACAACTCAAAACGTGGCATAGATACATTTCTGATGTAGCCGCTGCCGGGATTTTCAGCCGCATAATTTTGGTGATATTCTTCAGCTCTGTAAAATTCTTTTAGAGCAGCAACTTCGGTCACGATTGGTTTTTTAAAAGCGGGCGTCCACTTCATTATTGCTTTTCTAACCAATTCTTCTTCGGCAGCACTACTGTAAAAAATGGCCGAGCGGTAGGAAGTACCAACGTCAGGCCCCTGGCGGTTTAAAGTAGTCGGATCGTGGGAAGAGAAAAACGCATCTAACAAGCTTGAATAAGAAACAACTTTGGGATTATAGTAAACCATAATCGCTTCGGCATGGCCCGTAGTTTCTGTGCAAACCTGTTCGTAACTAGGATTTTTAACATGCCCTCCGGTATATCCGGAAACGGCTGAATCGACTCCTGCGATTTCTTCAAATATATGTTCGGAGCACCAAAAACAGCCTTCGGCAAATACCGCAACTGAATTAGAACCCGAAGAAACAGGAGTAACTATTTTTGTTTTTTGTTGCCCTGAAGAATTGCAGGCAAGGAAAATTGAAATAACAAGAGTTGAAAATAAATATCTCATGGACATATAACGTTAATGCTTACCGATGGTATATAGCAAGATACGTTAATTAAGCACCCGAGGATTTTTATAACTGCATATTGGAATTTGATAGCTGTCTTTCAATGCGGTTTATTAGTGTTGCTTCGCTAAAAGGCTTTGATACCACATCGTTGGCACCAACATCGCTTATTGCATTGTAAACATCATCAACACCAGATAGCATGATAACAGGGATATTATGGGTGAGAGGATTTTCTTTTATTGATTTACAAATATCGCGACCATCAAGATCATCTAACATTACATCTAACAAAATAACATCAGGATGGAACTCTTGAATCGTATCTATAACCCTATCTCCCGTAGCAAAGCTTTTTACAGTGAAACCCGCATTAGTTAAAATGATATCGAGTGTCTCCCTTACGTTTTCTTCGTCCTCTACAACTATGATTCTCTTCTCCATTTCTTAATTATTGTGCCAGTTGTTACAATAATTACAAATATGAATTAAAGATGTTTTCTGAAATTTCAAATTGAGAATTACTTCAGTGATCTATTGTTACCTCGAAATTCCAGGCGAAACCAGTACTCAGTTTATTTTTTATTGCCTTTATTATAATTTTTTGGTTTCTCACCATTGCATATTTGCTTACGGATGCTATCCTATCAGCGCAGGATTCGGGTAAGATTTCAAATAAATAATTGAAAACTTCATCTAAGTCATTATAATGTGTAAAACTATGCATGGCAATTTCTTATTACAAAATTACAGGCTGTTGTTTAAGATAATGCTGATTTGATATGAACACTTTGTTAAATAGTTTGGTAATCGAAAGTATTTACAAATCGTTTTTTATAATTTCGAAAAAATTAATTCTATGAATCAGGATCTCTATACAATAATTTTAAAAGCGCATTCAGGTCTTCGTTACCTGGTTATGATAACCTTAATCCTGGCTATTCTACAAAGTTTTGCGGGATGGTTTGGCAATAAGAACTTCACTCCAGGGAATAAAAAAATTAATCTTTTTGCGCTCATCGGTGCTCATATTCAATTTGTGCTGGGGCTTATTCTTTATTTCATAAGTCCGTTTGTGAAAGCAGGCGACATGGGAGTTGCCATGAAAGATGATAATCTTCGCTATTGGACGGTTGAACATATCGCCATGATGCTTATTGCAATCGGCTTAATCACGGTAGGTTATTCTAAATCAAAAAGAATTCTAAATGATGTATCCAAGCACCGCACTGTTGCGATTTTTTATACTGTTGCATTGGTGCTGATTATAGTTGCCATTGTATTAAGTAACAGGCCGCTAATAGGAAGCTGAGATAATGAATAATTTGTTGGCAGTTCTAAAATTCTTTTTAAGTTTGTAACATGATGAGTAAGAAACATACTAATTGGTGGTGGCATACCACGAATTTCGTCTGGTAAAGGTATGTTCTGTATAAAAATTAAGTAAACGACATTATATATCAAAGCCCGACGTAAACCCGTCGGGCTTTTTTTTGCCCACTCCAAATCTTTACAACTGATAGTACTATGTACACTTTACATACATCTTATAAAAAATTACTTGCCGATACAACAACTCCTGTAAGCATCTATCTGCGCATGCGCGATGTATTTCCGAATAGTATTTTGCTGGAAAGCTCCGACTATCATAGCAGAGAGAATAGCATGAGTTACGTTTGCTGCGATCCAATTGCTGGAATATCGCTTAATGATAATGTTTTATCCACCTATTTTCCGGACGGTACACAGAATAGTATCCCGGCAGAAAATCTGGATCTTACCCAGGAAGTAACAAAGTTTAGAAGCAGTTTTACCTCTACCGAGGATACTCCGTTTAAATTTATTTCGAATGGTTTGTTCGGTTATTTCACTTTCGAAACCATCGAATACTTCGAAGATATAAAGCTAAAGACTGAGCGCACAGGCCCAAGAAAAATTCCTGTTTTGCAGTATCATATCTACCGATATGTTATTGCGATAGATCATTTTAAAAATGAGTTGTATTTGTTTGAACATCGCACCCATGCAGATGAAAAGCCCGGAATAGAGCGCATTCAATACCTTATACAAAACAAAAATTTCCCTGAATACCGATTTGAAAGCAAAGGAGACGAAAGTTCTAACTTTACCGATGAAGCCTTTTTGAAAGTTATCGAAGATTTAAAAAAGCATATTTATCGTGGCGATGTATTCCAGATAGTACCTTCCAGAGGTTTTGCACAATCTTTTCAGGGGGATGAATTTAATGTCTATCGAGCGCTGCGCTCTATCAATCCATCACCGTACCTGTTTTATTTTGACTATGGAGATTTTAAACTTTTCGGCTCTTCGCCGGAAGCGCAGTTGACCATCAAAAAGAATGAAGCAACAATTTACCCGATAGCAGGCACTTTCAGAAGAACTGGTAACGATGCTTTGGACGCTGAATTAGCTGAAAAATTAGAAAATGATCCAAAGGAAAGTGCTGAACATGTAATGCTTGTTGATTTAGCCAGAAATGATTTGAGCAGACATTGCGCCCAGGTGGAAGTAAAAGCTTTTAAGGAAATACAATACTATTCGCACATAATTCACCTCGTATCCAAAGTAACAGGCAAATTGAAAGCCGACACCGATCCGTTTGATGTAGTGGGCGATACCTTCCCGGCAGGTACTTTAAGCGGTGCACCTAAATATATGGCCATGACGCTGATTGATAAATTCGAAAATGGTCCGCGAGGTTTTTACAGCGGAGCGATCGGTTATATGGGTTTTAGCGGGGATTTTAACCATGCGATTATGATCAGGTCATTTATGAGCAGAAATAATGTGCTCCATTACCAGGCTGGTGCAGGAATTGTAGCAGATTCTAATCCGAAGAGTGAATTAATTGAAGTGATTAATAAAATTATGGCCTTACGGATGGCAGTTAAAATGGCCGAAACCATTGTTCCAACTATTGATAACGTTTAATATGAAGATCTTAGTAATAGATAATTACGACTCATTTACGTTCAATCTTGTTCATTTATTAAACGAGTGCGGACATAATCCAACCGTATGGAGAAATGACAAGTTCGAATTAAAAGACATTGAGGCGTTTGATAAAATAGTTTTGTCGCCCGGTCCGGGAATCCCATCCGAAGCAGGCTTGCTGCTTGATGTTATAAAAACTTACGCACAAACGAAAAGTATTCTAGGTGTTTGTTTAGGGGTTCAGGCTATCGCCGAAGTTTTCGGCGGAAGCCTCTATAACCTGTCGTATCCCATGCACGGTAGAGCAACGGCAATGCAGGTAATTGATAAAGACGAAAAATTATTTGATAATTTGCCAGATACTTTCAACGTGGGGCGATACCATTCCTGGGCGGTAACGAATGACGGACTTCCTTCTGATTTGAAAATTACCGCTGAAGATACCGATGGGGTTATTATGGGCCTTCGTCATTTAAAGTACGATGTTCGCGGCGTGCAATTTCACCCCGAATCGGTTTTAACCGAGCATGGAAAACAAATGATTCAAAACTGGTTAAACGAACCTGCTTAATAATATCATGACAATAAATAAAGGTACCACTATTCTTGATAAAATAGTTAAACAGAAGTTGGTTGAGATTGAAGATGCCAAAGCCAGCGTTTCCGTATCAAGATTGCAAGAGAGTGAATTATTTAAAAGGGAAAGCTATAGTTTGCGAGATTTTATTCTATCGCCTGAGCGAACCGGAATTATTGCGGAGTTTAAGCGGGCATCACCCTCAAAAGGGATTATAAATGATCAGGTTAGTGCGGCAATCGTAACTAAGGGTTATGCAGCAGCGGGAGCATCAGCTTTATCGGTGTTAACTGATTCACAGTTTTTTGGCGGCGGGGTTAGTGATTTACTGGAAGCACGAAGTGTTAATTCAATCCCCGTATTAAGAAAGGAATTTATTCTCGACGAGTATCAGATCATTGAAGCAAAGTCGATTGGTGCCGATATCATTTTGTTGATTGCTGCTATTTTAACTCCTGCCGATATATTCAAACTGAGTAAGCTGGCAAAAACCTTGGGTTTAAATGTGTTGCTGGAAGTTCATAATAAGGAAGAACTGGAGCGAAGTATCTGCGATGATTTAGATGCGATCGGCGTTAATAACCGAAATCTTGCAGATTTTTCAGTTTCATTACAACACTCGTATGATTTGGTAAACCAGATTCCTGATAAGTTTCTTAAAATATCTGAGAGCGGAATTAGTAATCCTAAAACAATTAATGAACTTAAGCAAGCCGGATTTAATGGTTTCTTAATTGGGGAGAACTTTATGAAAGAGGATGATCCCGGCAAGGCAATGCAACAGTTTGTGACTGAGATGAATGCACTTTAGCAAATCTGTAGAGGTGTTTTGTTGTTATACTTTATACTGTCTTAATTTAAAATATGGGTAAACAAAAATTCTTCGATACTGAGATTAAACCTGAGCGAGCTGTATTAGTTGGGATTATTACTCCTAACGAAACGGAGGCTAAGGAGCGTGAATATTTGGAAGAGCTTCAGTTTTTAGTTGAAACTGCCGGCGGCATTACCGAGAAAACGTTTACTCAAAAAATGCAGCGGGCTGATAGGGCCACCTTTGTAGGTACAGGTAAACTGGAAGAAATTGCTGGATATGTCAAGTCTGAGGAGATTGATATGGTGATTTTTGATGATGAGTTAAGCCCATCTCAATTGAGAAATATCGAAAGAGAGTTGCAAGTGAAAATTCTTGATCGAAGCAATCTGATACTTGATATTTTTGCTTCGCGAGCTCAAACCTCCCAGGCAAGAACACAAGTTGAACTTGCACAATTACAATATTTGCTCCCACGATTAACCCGTATGTGGACTCACTTGGAACGTCAAAAGGGGGGTATTGGGATGCGTGGTCCGGGAGAAAGCCAGATTGAAACCGACAGGCGAATTATACAGGATAAGATCGCTTTATTAAAAGATCGATTAAAAATTATCGATCGCCAAAACGAAACGCAGCGCAAAAATCGCGGACAGCTAATCAGAGTTTCTTTAGTAGGATATACCAACGTTGGTAAATCTACTATCATGAATATGCTTTCCAAATCTGATGTTTTTGCGGAGAATAAATTATTTGCAACGCTTGATACAACGGTTAGAAAAGTGGTGATCGAAAATCTTCCTTTTCTGCTTTCTGATACCGTAGGTTTTATACGTAAATTACCTCACCACCTGGTAGAATGTTTTAAATCTACCCTCGATGAAGTTAGAGAAGCCGACATTTTAATACATGTTGTTGATATCTCCCATCCAACTTTTGAAGATCAAATTAAGACCGTTAATGAAACTTTAAAAGATCTGGGGGTGGTTGACAAGGAGATTATAACTGTGTTTAATAAGATTGATGCGTACAAACCCGAGCAATTTCAGGAAACAGAAGGCCCTCTGAGTTTGGAGGAATTCAAAAATAGCTGGATGGGTAAGCATAATAGTCCGGCTGTTTTTATATCAGCTGCGAATAAAGAAAACATCGAAGAGTTTAAAAATCTGTTATATTCAAAAGTTAAAAATATCCACCAGGAAAGATACCCTTACGATGCCCTTTTATATCCGGATCTGGAAGAAGAAAATTAATATTACTTAGACACATTTATGGAATCGAAACGTCAGCAGAAGTTTGCAGGGGTAATACAAAAAGATTTAGCAGAGATATTTCAAAGAGAAGGCATGAGCTTTCTTCCCAATACGCTTGTTACCATTACTAAGGTTCGCATTACGCCCGATCTCGCAATAGCACGCGTTTTCCTGAGCTTTTTTAACACAAATAACACCAGCCTCTCGCTAAATACTGTTAAAGCACATGCGAGTGAAATCCGTTATAAATTAGGAGCCAGAATTAAAAATCAGGCCCGCATTGTGCCGCAATTGGAGTTCTTTTTAGATGATACGAATTCATATGTAGAACGTATGGATCAGATTTTTGATAAAATAAGCAAGGAACCAAGGCAGCCAGATGTGGAGGAATAGTCCATGCCACCACTATGTCGAACACGCATCAATTATGTGAAATTTATTTGTGTCCTTTATAATCATTCTAAATATTAGTTATATTAGAGAATGGGTATTAATCTTCTACTTTTATTTTGGATCTTATTAGGCATCAAAAGTGAAACTTCTCCAGTATTTAAGGGAGGAACAAGGGGGCTTACCAAATTTATTTCAACAAATCTTATATATCCTGAGTATTCAAGACTCAATTGTATCCAGGGAACTATAAATATCCGATTCAAACTAAACGGGCAAGGAAAAATTTCAAGCTCAAAAGTTGATAAAGGCATGGGCTTGGATCTAGATCTTGAAGCTTTACGACTTGTGAGACTTACATCCGGGCATTGGAATGTTCCGTCATCATTTGATACTACACAGTCTGTTGTGATACCTATAAACTTCAGTTTAACAGAGTTTAATTGTACCTCCCGATCTCCAGATGACATAAAAGAAGCTATTGCTGCTTATAGATCAAGTCAAGACCTTACCAGAGTAATTATGAATTTTTATGATAAAAAATCAAAAGGTGTTTATAATTCCAGTGAAGAGGCACGCATTCAGCAATTAAAATCTCAACTTGGTTATGACGAAAAATTTCTTACCCGGTTTTTAAAACAAGCTCAACAAAAATTGAAGCAGGGCGATAAAGAAGCGGCTTGTGAAGTTTTCAATTTTATCCATCGCCTTGGTAGTGACAAAGCAAACAGTTTTCTATT
>JANMZB010000053.1:0-1099 GCA_031382725.1 Sphingobacteriaceae bacterium
GAGCAATTCAGCAATTAGCTGAACCAACTAACAAACATGAACTTTGTAAATTTATTGGCATGGTAAATTACTATTATGACATGTGGATTCATCGTTCTTCTGTGCTAGCACCATTTGCTGCCCTAACATCTAAAACCATGAAATGGGAATGGACAGAAAAACATAGTAGAGCCTTTGCCTTGATGAAAAATATTTTTCATAGAGAAACACTACTGTCATATCCAGATTTTTCACAACCCTTTGATGTATACACAGACGATAGTCACATTTAGCTGGGTGCAGTAATCTGTCAAGCAAAAAGACAATTGCATTTTATTCATTAAAATTGAATCCTGCTTAAACACGCTATACCACCACAGAACGTGAGTTATTAGCTATTGTAGAAACTCTCAAAGAATTTCGAAATATATTACTAGGTCATGTAATTCGAGTTTTTACAGATCATAAGAACCTAACTTTCAAAAATTTCAATACTGAAAGAGTCATGCGTTGGCGGCTCATTCTGGAAGAATTTGGCCCTGAATTGAACTATGTCAAGGGTGAAACAAATGTAGTGTCAGATGCTCTCAGCCGCCTTAATATCACTCCTTCACCACTGAAAGACCAGGAATCAAAGACCATCCCTGACCTACATCGCAGTGCAGAATTATTTGGTTCAAATAATGAAGATATCACCTATCCCCTCAGTTTTGAAACTATATCTCAACATCAACATAAGGATAAGACCTTAAGATGTCTTGCATCCTCTGATGGCTTATATCATTTGAGATCTTAGTTTTGACATTCTGTCCAATTTTGTTGCTTTCACCAAAGGAAATTCGTTCACACATTTCAATGAACTCATTTGGAGTATGGCTTAATGAATAAAATCCCAGTTCAACCATTTTCTTCTGCCAGCTATTTGGAATTCCAAAAACCAGAATATCCATTATCTCTTCATCTGGTAACTTTGTAGCATCAGTTTCTCCATCTTTTGTAGGAAAATACACCAAATAATCATTGAGTTCAAAAATACGATCCACATATTCTTGGATACTTATATCTCTTGGTTTGCGCATAAATCGTCGCATTGCTTGCTTTTGAATGGCATATGCGCGTA
>JANMZB010000064.1:0-1192 GCA_031382725.1 Sphingobacteriaceae bacterium
CAATTTTAATCGTCATTGAGTTCCCATCTCCAGCTGCAAATTTTCTGTCAAATTTAATCTTGTTGCACCCATTTGTTAATACAAGCATATCTTTTTCATTTGAAAGCTTTGAACCATTTTTCATTGCTGTTGTCAAACTCAAAAGGTTGCACCAGAGGTCTGGCACATATTTAACTCTGAGCTGGATCTTTGATGTTGTACCGTCTTGTTGAATAACTGTTCCATGGTAGATACCCATCTTGACTGCTTTGATGATACTTCCATCACCAAGTCGGACATCGACATTTATTTCTTCAATATTAGTTACTCCTTTCAGAGTTTTAACCATGTGAGATGATGCTCCACTATCACCTATCCAAATATTATCTTGATCTGTAGTACTGTTTTCATCAACTGAGGTACAGTACACGTACTCACATGCTGCAAGTAAATACTCGTCTTCATTGTTATTGTTGGTTCCAGGATGTGTTTGTGTGAGGTTTACTTTTTCTTCTTCATTCTTTTTCTTCTCATTATATATGCGTTTGCGGCAATCAGATATACGGTGTCCTTTCTTCTTACAATAGTTGCATAAAACATCAAAGTAAATTCCTTGAACTGCATTTACGTTGTTGGCGTGTTCATGCTCATTCTTCTTGAACTTTCTGGAATTTTGATTTTGATTTCTATCCTTGGTTCTACATTCAGCGCCTTTATGTCCCCAATTTCCACATTTGTTACAACGACCTTTATACTGCTTTGAAAATGCGGTGAGTGCACTTTCATCCTGTTGTTTCTTTTGTTCTTTTGGCTCTTTCATTTTTAATCTGTTATATTTAGCCCTTAATCGACTCTTGATGTCATCAAGGTCGAGTTCCCCTTTATCCAAATCCGTTTCCATTTGGTCCGCAATATTGCTGTATTGTGATCCGATATTGTTGATGATGTGAATCATCATGTCCTCGTCTGAAATTTTATGCTTTAGAACCTTGAGTTTCTGTCGTATGCGCTCCAATTCACTGATCCATTCATCAGGGTCACGATTTTCTGTCATTTTCGAATTTGTAAACTTAGATTTTAGGCTTACTTTGATGGCAGTTGTTGATGGTTCGTGTTTATTCTTCAAATTTTGCCATGCAAGATGAGCGTCACCTTTCTTTAGATCGTTTGTCTTGGCTTCTGAAACGAGTCCAAAATTGACTTCGTCATTAAA
>JANMZB010000068.1:0-1352 GCA_031382725.1 Sphingobacteriaceae bacterium
TTTCATGTCTGCAAATCCTTCTGTACTGGCTCTTCTTTGAAATCTTTTGTTATCACCAGAGTTGTCCAGACGTATGAGTTGCACTGGAAAACCATCATTTCTTCTGGATCTCAAGAACTCGAATAATGCCTTTGCAAGCTCACTTTTCTGCTTCAAAAACATTGACCACTTCATGTCGGTTGCATCATCAACAGCTACCAACCAATGTTTCTTGTTGCCAGCACTTGATGCATGAATGGTACAAAGATCAACATATAACCTTTCACCAGGTACATCTGATCGCCTCGTGTTTTCTTTCGAGATTTTCTTTCGTCGAGCTTTACCAATGTTGCAGTGCTCACATGGTTGCATCTTGTTGTATAATTGGATGCCCAGATATTGCGCCATGTCTTTCACCTTTGCTTCTCCTTCATGTCCAAGTAAGCGATGTAAATCATTGGTATCCATGCGACGCCGATTTAGATTGGTGGCAGCTGCTGCATGTTCATTTCCAGCTGGTTGAGGTTCAATATGAACCATCATGGTACAACCATCGCCGGCACTTGATTGTCTGTCAAAAACCAAAGTATTCTTGTCTTTGGAGAGCTCATATGATTCTCCAATGTTTTTCAGCTGCAGTCCTTTCTTGATAGCTGATCCGATACTGAATAGGTTACACCATAAATCCGGAACATATTTGACCTCAAGAGCAACCTGTAATTCATTTCCATTTTCTTGCATGACTGTTCCTCTAAAGATTCCTTTCTGCACTGACTTGACAATATCTCCATTACCAAATTTTATATTCACATCTGAATCTGTAATGTCTGTCACCCCATCCAGTGTGTTGACCATGTGCGAAGAAGCTCCTGTGTCTCCAATCCAAGCAAACCGATTCGCCTGAGTACCTGAGTAGGTTGCAACTTCATGTGTAGCTACGAGGACATGTTCGCTCGTGCGATCTTGGTTTTTCTTGTGTTCAGCTGCACTTGCTTGCTCATTCCTTCGATGGTCATTTGCAATACGTTTACGACAATCTGATATGGTGTGTCCCTTCTTTTTACAGTACTTGCAACTGTCTTCAAAATTCGGAGTTTTCTTTGCATCCTCATTTCCAAATCGATTCCCATTATCCTTTTTGTGATCTTGATGTTGATTTTGATGTTGATTTGAAGTCTTGTCTTTACATTCTGATCCTTTGTGTCCATATTTCCCACAGTGATTACATTGGCCCTTGAATTTTCCTGCAAATAATGCTGTTTCCTCATTTTCCGATTCGGGGTTCTTAGCTTTAACATTATTCTTCTTCATCTTGTTAAACTTGTTTCTCAATCGGTTCTTGATGTCTGTAAGGGTCAAATCATTGTTGGGAT
>JANMZB010000629.1:0-11288 GCA_031382725.1 Sphingobacteriaceae bacterium
GCACTTGACCCGAAATCCGCTGAAACTGTTATGAAAACAGCGGATCAACTTATCTCAGACTATAAGATTACGGCAATTTTAGTTACCCACAATATGAAGGAAGCCTTTACCTATGGAAATAGGATAATTCAAATGGTTGAAGGGGGAATAGTACGGGATTTGGATAGTAATAAGAAAAAAGGACTGACTCATACGGAGTTGTATGATTGGTTTATGTGAATTTATTTTTTGAATAAAATATACTCCTAAAATTAAAAATATGCAAGAAATCAACTCAATCAACATAATGGAAAAGTTCTCATTGTTTGATAAGCAATGGACACCACATATTATCGGAGAACTTAATGGACAATATGTAAAGCTTTGTAAGCTAAAGGATGAGTTTGTTTGGCATAGTCATGATAATGAAGACGAACTTTTTATGGTATTCAAGGGAACACTCTTGATGGACTTTAGAGACGGCAGAACAGTTGAAATTAAAGAAGGTGAAATCTTAATTGTGCCTAAGGGTGTTGAACA
This sequence comes from Sphingobacteriaceae bacterium, assembly GCA_031382725.1. GTDB lineage: Bacteria > Bacteroidota > Bacteroidia > Sphingobacteriales > Sphingobacteriaceae > Paradesertivirga. Next base: position 520 of record JANMZB010000629.1, read on the forward strand.
CAGGCCACATACTAATGGTGAAATTGTATTTAATTTGCTCTTTGAACCCAAGGCGACTTTACAAACAGGTAATGTTGAGAGTGATTTGACGGTCAAGGAATTAGGATGGATTTAACACAAATGGTTGACTTCCATTTTCTTGGAATAGCATTCATCCTAATACATGAAATGGATGCGATAAGGTGCAAGGAATGGAGGATTTTCCCTGGACTTTCTTTCCTGAATGATCGAGCCGGACTAATAGTATTTATTTTCGTTCACATTCCCCTTTTTTATTGGATTTTGTTAGAGATCCAACTTAATGATGAAAAGTTTAGAATTGGCTTTGACTATTTCTTAATTGTGCATTTTATACTTCATCTACTGTTTTTAATGCACAAGAAAAATGAATTTAAAGACTGGATTTCATGGACGATAATTTCAGGGGCCGCATTATTTGGATTTAGTAATATAAATGTAGCCTATAGATAACCCTCTATCACCCCTTTAAGCTGAACCGCTGGCACAACTCCAGATTTCCGCCACTTGATTTCTCCTTTTTTAAACAGAATAAGTGTAGGCACACTTTGAACATTATAAAAACTTGCTGCCGCAGGATTTTTATCAATGTCGATTTTAACAATTGTTGTTTTCTCACCCAGCATCTTCTTTACATCTTCGAGAATTGGTGCCATTGTTTTACACGGTCCGCACCATTCTGCAGAGAAGTCAACTAAAACCGGTTTATCAGCATTTATAAGTTCTTTGAAGTTTCCCATTTTAAAATAACAGTAGACTTTTAAATTGGTTTAAAACTCAATGTTATATAGAACTCTACTTGATTGGTAGTCTCGGCTAACATATTCTAAAATCACCTGTTATAACGTTATGCATTCAATTCAAATACTACTTCCTTTATTTAACGAAAATGGAGAAGAGTTCTCTAACAAGCAATTCATTCATTTGAAAAATGAATTGACAGAAAAATTCGGAGGGATAACGGCGTATACCCGTTCCCCGGCAACGGGTTTCTGGAAGGATACGGAGGACAGAACGGTAAAGGATGATATCATCATTTATGAAGTGATGGCAGATGAATTAGATAAGGCTTGGTGGCAAGCTTGTCGTAAAAGGCTGGAAGATTTATTCCTTCAAGATGAAATAATTATCAGGGCCTGGGCAATTGATAAATTATAAAATCCCCTGGTTTCCATTAGCGAAACTAAGTCACAAATCATTCAGGTTACCGGAAACCGGAATCAATCCCGTAATTTGCGGAAAATTTAAATTTTGACAGTGTGTGGTTAGAAAAGTTAAAGCTTAATAAATCCTTAGTTCGTTCAATTACCGATGCGGGGTTTATAAGTCCGAAGGAGATACAATTAAAAACAATGACCCGCATTATTGGCGGTCAGGATCTGATAGCTGTTGGACCACAAGGCTGCGGTAAAACAAGCACTTATATTCTTGGTGTTTTAACTAAGCTTAAACAAGGTTTTGAAGATGCCCCAAGAGCATTGGTTTTAGTTCCTGATAAAGAAAGTGTGCTGGCTGTAATTGAACAGTTTGAACTTTTAAATAAGAACAAAACGATTCGAATAGTTGGCTTATACGCCGCGCCCGCGATGGAAAGTCAGTTGAATGCTTTAGCAGACGGCTGCGATATCGTTGTTGCCACACCCGACAGAGCGCGGGCAATTTATTTAAAACTCGCTTTAAATTTAAACAAGGTGACCATTATGGTGATCGATGATGCTGAGCTGATTGTTAAACAGGGTATGCAGTTACCGGTGGTGGAATTGGCCAATAGTATCCAGAAATGCCAACATTTGGTATTTACCGAAGTTTTGCACGATCGCTTAAATAAGATGCTTGATCCGTTTATTCAGCAGCCATTTGTTATTGAAATTGAGGATCTAGGCGAAACCGAAGTATCAACCTGTGAACAACTATTATATCAGTTACCAAACTTTCGTACGAAGCTTAATTTACTCAATTTGTTGCTTGATGACGCGGAAGTGTTTACAAAAGCAACCGTTTTTGTGAATACTCGCTTAACAGCGGAAAAAGTTTATAACCAGTTGAAGTCCCGTTTAAAAACACAAATAGCCATTCTGAATCCTATATTTTTTGAATCAGCCGGGGTAGAATCTATTGAAGAGTTTCAGGATAATGAAGATCTACGTGTTTTAATCATTGCGGACGAACTTCAGGGAAATCTTGACTTATCACAAGTCCCTTTTATTATTCATGCAGAAATCCCACAAGAGAAAGAGGTATTCATTAATCGGGTTCTTCAAAATACTAATGAGGCCGTTGCAATTACTCTAAGTACCGATCTGGAATTACCGCAAGTTCGAAAAATTGAACAAGCGCTTGGTAAAAAGATTCCGGTTGCTGATTTACCCGAAGGTTTAATTATAGATGTAGAACCTGTTGAAGGAAAAGCGGTTAAAACTAAAAATTCCCATTCTCCTATAGAGGAAAGAGGTGCGGCCTTTCATGAAAAGAAAGCCAGTAATTCGAAAGATTACAATTATAGTTCGGGTTTAAAAGCTAAGATGAACAAGAAGAAAAAGCATTCGTAATTAGCTTGACGCGATGGCAATGATTGCAGGGAAGTATAAAAAGGGAAAATTTTGGGCGTGTCCGCCGAAGGGGCGGTCAGGCTTTACGTTCCAAGTCCTCTCCCGATGAAGAATCGGGATGCGGGCTTTCCACTTCAATCCTTCACGCAGGCAAGCGTAAAAAAAGATAAACCTCAATTCTTACACAAAAGATTCGCCCTGAGGTGTGAATTAACCTGAATATAAATATGATTAACATTGGAGCATACAACGACCTTACTTATAAACGAAAAGCAACCACAGGATTAGTTTTTGGCGATGATGATGAAGAAGTAATTCTTCCTTTCACTACGGCGGTTGATAGCTTGAATATCGAAGAAACCCTCCATGCTTTTGTATATATGAGCAGCGACGGTCGGCTTACCGCTACCTTAAAAACTCCGTATGCCTGTGTCGATGAATTTGCCATTCTCGAGGTTATAGACCAAAATGATAATGGTGCTTTTTTAGATCTGGGTATTGAAAAAGATGTATTCGTGCCTGAGCGCGAACAAAAACGGCCGATGCGAAAAGGTGAGCGTTATGTGGTATATGTTTATATGAATGAGCAGAATAACAGGTTGGAAGCCAGCTCAAGACTAACGCCGTTTGTAGTAGAAGAAGGCTTCGACTTTGAAGAAGGTGATGAAGTGCAACTATATATAGCCGATCCGAGTGATTTAGGATATAATGCCATCATCAATAAAAAATTCATTGGACTTCTTTACCACAATGAACTTTATGAGCATTTAACTCATGGTGAAATAAGAAAGGGCTACATCAAAAAGATAAGGGAGGGGAATAAGATTGATTTAAGTTTAAATCCAATCGGCTATACTCATATCCTGGATTCAAAAGCCATCCTTTTAGATAAGTTAAAAGAAAATAATGGTGTTTTAGATCTGGGCGATAAAAGCTCTCCGCCTGATATTTACAAGAGACTAAAGATTAGTAAGAAAGCTTTTAAAAAAACAGTAGGAGGCTTGTATAAAGACAGGCTTATCGAGGTTTCAGATTATGAGATTAAGTTGGTTGAGCGAGCTTTGGAAGATTTAGGCGAATGACAGGATAGATACCAAATATTAATCGTTAGCTATAATTTCTTATGGAATCGCTTGAGGTTTAGCATCAATTCAATAAACCTAAAACGATGGCCGAATTAAGCAGCAACAATGACCAAAGCTCTGGAAGAGTTAGACGTCTAAATCAAGCACCCGGAATAGATCTTACAGCAATGGTAGATCTCGCTTTCCTGCTAATCACTTTTTTTATGTTAACCACTTCGTTGGCTAAGCCAAACACAATGGATCTTGCCATGCCAGTTGAGGCTGATCCAGAGCCCGTATCAGAAATACGTACGATGACCATCTGTCTGGGAAAAGGTGATCAACTACAATGGTACCGGGGAACTATTGAAGCACCAATTGTTAAACCGGCAGTAACTGATTACAGTCCTGCAGGTATCCGAAAAGCTATACTTGAGCAGTCTAAATCAGCGGTAAAATCAACCGGAGATTTAAAGAAAGGCTTAATCGTACTTATTAAACCTTCAGACCGATCAAATTATAAGAACCTCGTTGATATACTTGACGAGATGTCAATTTCCAATGTAGCATCCTATGCCATAGTGGATATAACTCCAAAAGAAGTTGATCTGATGAAGGCAAGTCGTATTTACTAGTGGGTTAATTAAATCTTTTTCGGTGGAAGATCAAAAGCCGTAGCATCATGCTCGAAGTGCCCGTTGTGGGAACCATCGCAAAAAGGTTTATTCTTTGAAAGCCCGCAACGGCATACTGATACGACTGTACGGCCTTGCAAACCGTAAACATTTCCGTTTTTATCAACTATCTCAAAGTCGCCTTCGATTCTCACCGAACCGTTATTATTAATTGTAAGCTTTGTGGATGCCATGTATTTTTTTATTGCGAAGCTAATCCTATTTGACCACATCAAGGTTATGAATTTGCGCTTTATAATTTTCTGGCAGGATTATATCTTTTAAGATCCCTTCTAATTTAAGAAGCCTGCTTAGTTTATAAATTTTTAATACGGGTCTTAATAGCGCAGTATCGTCTAATGATAGCAATTCGCTTACGCGATGAGGGACTACAAGAATCTGCGCTTGTTTTAAAAAATTATACCTTATCGGGCCAAGATGTTTTCGGTATTGCTTGTAAAGATCGATGGTAAAATCGCTGCGAATAAGGTTGTCTTCAAGATGCTGATTTCGCATAAGCAACCAATCCTGGTAAGTTGTCGGTAACCCATTTATTCCCATCCGCAACCCCACCCGATTGAATACATCAAATGTTTCGGCTTTTTCTTTATCTGTAAGCTCTCGCTCTAGTACTTCGAACGATCGGATCGAATAGTCAATTAGCATAAACAATACATCCCGGTAGGCCCAATCTGGTATCTGTGCACCACGATTTCCTTCAACGGTTTTGTGTATGGCAGTAATCTTATCAATAGCGCGCAAAGCATCGTCATATTCTGAAAACACAATTTGCCTTGCGTAAGAAACTGTCGAAAATAATCTTCCTAGCGGATCTGCCGGGAGCTTTCCTGTAAAGTAAAGCCAGTCGACCGCTTTATTAAGCGCAAACTCGGCAGAAGCACCGGCAAAAATGAAAAGGATGGTATCGGCTTTGCCCCAAATCTGTCTGACTATTGAATTTTTATCTACAAAAAGAGCCATACAGTATTGTATTTGTGATCGGTTGATTTTAGAGTGGAGTTGAAATGTCTTAGCTTCTCAATCGCTATAATTAGTAACGTTCCCAATGTATATGCCAAAATATCTATCCACGAGAAATAATTACCGATAATGACATTCGCCAGGAGGGAATCTCCTAAGCCTAGAAGCTGTACGATTTGAAAATATTGCAGGCTTTCTATCAGATAAGAAAAAAGAAGAACCGAAATTGCTGTGATATTAACTCGCAAATTCAAAAAGCTTTTGACGAAGCAATAGAGCAGGATGACGACTAATAAGTCTCCGACATACGGTCGAACGATTTCATCGTGAACGAAAAGAGCAATGAGTACTTCTGTGATGAATAGGAGAATAAATAGAATGAAATATGCTTTGTTATACTTAATCATGGATCATTAATTAATGATAAAAATTAGGTCACCTGTATGAGAGCAAGAGAGAAATCTAAGCGATATGCAAAGAAATCTCTCTTGCTCTGGATAGAACCTGAAAATTATAATTGCAAACTATTGGCTTCAACTGGTTCCGCAATCTCCGGTTTTCGGCTCCAGTCAATCTTTGCTGATAAATACATCATCGCAGCAACTATAATGAACAAACCAATACTTCCAAACAGTAATGCCATGTCTTGTAATTGAATGAGTACGAAAATGAAGCTGTAAAAGACGGTCAGTATTCCAGAAAATATGATAGCAGGCTTTCTATTTTTCAGCAATGTGGCTATAAAGATTCCTACAAGAGTAACGGTAGCAACAGAGGCAATCAGGTAAGCGATTGTAAAACCTACCTGCTCTGAGAAGGAGAGGAGCAGCGTGTAATAAATTGTCATCGCTGCTCCGATTAGTACATATTGTAATAAGTGCACTTTTCTTTTATTCAGCAATTCGGTAAAGAATAGCGATATGAAAGTCAGAATGATAATAAGTATGGCATATTTTGCCGAGCGCATAGTTTTTTGATATTGGTCTACCGGCAAGATAAACTTCACACCAAATGCAGCTTCGTTATTGGCCTTATGAAGTATTGTGTTTTCTTCTACCCACTGTTGTGGATATGGTCGGTTAAAATAAGGCATCTTCCAGGAAGCAGTGAAGCCTTTATCCGAAACATTGCGGTTTTCAGGTAAGTAACGACCCGTAAAGCTAGGGTTATTCCAGTTTCCCTGGATGTTAACCGAAGTGGTTTTCCCCAGATGCATAAAATTAAGTTCGCTGCTTCCGCGTAAATCCAGATTAAAGCTAAAATTAAGTGATGTGTTTTTTCGGGTACTTAGATCTGGCAAAATAATGAGGTTATTGCTGAATAGATTTAACGATGTAAAATCGGGTTCAACGTTGTAAATTGAATCACCCAATTTTATAGCCGGATTATTTTTTAAGCCTTTTAAATCACTTAATCCTATAACCAGTTTTGCTTTATCCCATTGAATTTGGTTGGGGTTAATACCCGATTTTTTGAGTTCCAAATCACTAAATGTACCGTTAACGCCAATTTTAGTATTGTACACTACCGCATCAAATATTCCCCGGTGCAGAACATCAGGTTCAACCTTACTTGTTATATTTAAGGCCTCCGGGAGAAGGTAAATATTAGTCAGGCTCTCTTTATAAGAAACCCGGCCAGCCGTGTCTTTATGGCTTACCAACGTTTTGTAGGGAAGCACCATAACGGGTCCCTCTACCAATTGATCGCCAGACCATTTATCTGATATTTCCTTAATAACTTCATCCTGCCGACTTTGCCGTTCGCGTATCAGGCTTTGAATAAACTCCGATGGTATCAGCAAAATAAGAGTTAATACGCCTATAAGAGCAAGTTTTGTCAATACAGATTGCCCAAGTTTGTTGGATCCGTTGTTCTCATTGTGTTCGATTTGAATTTTCATAATTTATAGTTTAAAAGTACTTTGTATTTAAAAGTATATAGATAAAAAAATATTAATGTTTCTGTTGTTTGATTAAATTTTCAAGTGCTTCGAGGTGTTTTTTAAATGCATCTCGTCCGGTTTTTGAAGCAGTATATTGAGTATTCGGCTTACGGCCGACAAAACTTTTGTTCACGGTTATATATTCTTCCTTTTCAAGAGCTTTAAGATGCGAGGCTAGGTTCCCGTCCGTCACATTCAACAGCTCTTTTAGCGAGTTAAAATCATAGCTCTCGTTTGCCACCAATACGCTCATGATCTGCAGGCGTATCCGGTTTTCAAAAGCTTTATCAAATTGATCCAACAATACCTTCACTGGTTGTATTTAAAGTGCATGATTGAACCATACAAGATATGCAAGATCCCGAACCCAATTACCCAAAATACAATGCCGTATCCGGGAAGCAATGCTGCTAATAATCCAAGTATGATTTCGCAGAAGCCCAGCCATTTCACATCAGAGAACGTGTACTGGCTGCCTGCAACCAAAGCTAGTCCGTAAAATATTAAGCAGGAAGAAGAAATAATGCCGTAATAACCTCGAAAGATTAAAATTAGAATTAGCAGACCTCCCGTAAATAAGGGAATAGCCATACTCGTCAGTAATCGCTTGCTTACCGGGTTCCAATAATTTTCACCTTTCTTTTTAGCCTGACGAATGGTTAGCATAATACCTGTGATTAGCGACAATGCCAATACCACTGCAGCAACTAAAAACAGCGGCCACCAAACCATGGGATCATTTACATAAAAATCCCTGAATAGCAATCCGCTATTTTCGGTGTAAACCAATTTATAACCAATAAAGGCTCCTATCAACGCATAGATTCCGGCCATAATTCCGGATAGACCACTAAGCGAAATAAATTTAGTTGACCTTTCCATCAAATTTCTGATGGAATTCAGCTCAGAGTAGATATCGTTTTCTTTCATTTAAAAGAACTTTGAGTTGCAAAGTAAATTAGAAAATTTCAATCTCGCAAGAAATTTAAAAAATAAATTCAGGAAGGGTAGGATGAAGGAATGATTTCGGAAGAGCTATTGTGAATTTTTATCTCCGCTCTAATACCAGGTGCTCCCGACTTTACCGAGCCGGAGCACCTATTATTTTATCAAGAATTAAAGTCCTGATCAGTTTTTGACTTATAAATAACACCGATTAACAATACCAAACCTGCAGTAGTTAATGTCCAAACCCATGGTTGGGTAAATAAACAACCCCTCGGTACATCATAACCAGATGGTTGTTCGATAAAACGTCTGTAATCCTGGGCTTGTTCAGCATGCGAAGTGCCACCCAATCCCATTGGTGCGTGCTTTTGATCCTGGGCTTTGCCCGCCAGGAAAAAACCAAGAAACAAAGCCACAGTCATCATTCGTTTTAGTGAAGCAGGTATTTTAAAAGAATTTGTCATAATTAAGGGTTAAACAACTATACGTAAACACAGTTCGGCAAAGATAATCATTAGAGTATCTTTTCAAATCTTATGTATGTGATTTTTAATTTTACCTTTTGACCATTAGAACCTGAAACGTACGAATGCCTCTATGGCTTCATATTCAGCCATTCCTAATTTATTGTAATTCCTGGCCGTTTCACGGGTACGGTTTTCGGCTCTGATCCAAAATTCACGCGCATCATCGCCCGGAAAAACAGGCCTGTCTTTTTGCGACTGATGTTTAAAAATCGCGTAACGTTTCCGCTCTACTTCCTGAGGGGAGAGCGGTACCGCCATTTCGATCTCATGGATATCGAACTCGTGCCAGGCTCCGCGGTACAACCATAACCAGCAATCCTTTATCCACTCTTCAGTAGGTTTTAGTCGTCTTAATGCTTCATGTACAATATTGAAACAGATCTTGTGAGTGCCGTGCGGATCGGCAAAATCGCCTGCAGCGTATACCTGGTGCGGTTTTATTTGTTGAAGCAACTCCATAGTTTGTAAAATATCATCCTCATAACTTACACGCTTTTGCTTTTTACTCCGATCATAGAAAGGAAGGTTCATAAAATGGATGTTCTCATCTTTTAAACCGGCATAACGGGCGCCAGCGATTGCTTCGCCTTTGCGAATAAGCCCTTTTATTGTTTGAACTTCTTTGATGTCTTCCTGATTAGGCCGTTTATCTCTTGCAAAATCTTTCATCGTACGATACAAAGCATCAAGGCGGCTGGTATCCATAGATTGAGAGCGGGAAAAATCCATGGCAAATTCGACGTATCTTAATACATCATCATCCCATACGGCGGTATTGCCCGAAGTTTGGTAAGCCACATGAACGTTGTGTTGCTGATCCGCCAGACGGATAAATGTACCGCCCATTGAAATTACATCATCGTCGGGATGTGGGGAGAACAGTAAAACACGCTTTTTAGACGGTTCTTTTCTTTCGGGTCTTTGGGAATCGTCGGCATTGGGTTTACCACCTGGCCAACCGGTAATAGTATGCTGTATTTTATTAAAAATATGTATGTTAATATCGTACACAGGCCCTTTTTCGGTTGCCAGCTGAGACATACCGTTTGTATTGTAATCTTCGTCGGTAAGTTTTAATATCGGCTTATTTAATTTTTGAGCCAGCCAGATCACCGCTTTTTTAATAGTTTTTTCATTCCATACCAAATCCTTAACTAACCAGGGCGTATCAAAACGAGTTAGATCTGAGGCAGCATCCTGATCTAAAACGAACTCCACATGATCGGATAATTGCAGATAAGTTGCAGGAACTTCGGCAGAGATTTCACCCTCAACCCCCTTTTTTATAATTGATGCCTTTTTCTGATTCCAGGCCATCAAAATAATTTCTCGAGCCTTGAAAATAGTACCGATGCCCATTGTAATTGCCTTAGTGGGCACGTTTTCTTTACTTCCGAAATCAAAGGAAGCATCTCTGCGGGTGAGATCATGCAAGGTTACCAGGCGTGTACCCGAGTTAGGTGCAGACCCCGGCTCGTTAAAACCGATATGGCCAGTCCGGCCAATACCAAGGATCTGAATATCCAGCCCACCTTGCCCGGATATTTTTTTTTCATACTCAAGACAAAAAGAATTGATATCCTCCATCGCAAGCGTGCCATCCGGTATATTAATATTTTGAGGCTCTATATCAATATGTTCAAAAAGATTCTCGTGCATGAATTTGACATAGCTCTGCTCAGCATCTGGCCCCATTGGATAATATTCGTCGAGGTTGAAGGTGATCACATTCTTAAAACTAAGTCCTTCTTCTTTGTGAAGACGAATTAGTTCGGCATAAACTTGCAAGGGGGTTACGCCAGTGGCGAGACCCAAAACAGCATTTTCTCCACCTTGTTGTTTAGCCCGAATGAGTTTTGCGATTCGTGCAGCAACATCTTTCGAAGCACTCTCTTTATCAGAAAAAATAGAAACAGGCAGCTTCTCAAACCTGGTTTCTTCTAATAGGTTTAGTCTTGACATTGATGATCGGTTTATCTGTTTAGCTTACGATATACAGCGTATTTGATTTAATTTTAATCCCTATCCCGGAAGGCTTATTTTTCCCATCGTAATGCTTGGAA
>JANMZB010000086.1:0-5434 GCA_031382725.1 Sphingobacteriaceae bacterium
ATTGTTAATAGCAACGTACAGCCCCTTTAACTATAGCAATAGATTGACTGCGGCTGAAGAAGCTAGTTAGTCTCTTGTTTAGGCGTCTGTTTGATTACATAAAGGTATTAGTACTATTCTTAACAGATTAACAGTCTTGGCTACGCTCGCTTAGCCAAGAAGAGTAGAGAGAAGGAACACAACGACAGGTTGATTGTTTCATTGTTACCATCATCATCAGTTCAGCAGTTCTCACCCCTGTTGTCCATTCAAGATGCCAGTAACGCGCAGAGGAAACAACAGCAATCCCGACTCAAACGAACCGCCAGCACCCACGGGACCCGATACGGCGGATGATGCGTTCGATGCGTTCGACGAAGGTATCCCTACGACCGACGAAGAGAGCGTTTTCACCCCTGTGATTGCACGGATTGTTGCCTTATGTGGTTTACCTGTTTACTCAACAATGGTGAAGTTCATTGAGCAGCAGGAATGGTCGGAATTGGGACATGTGACATCCATTGGTGTGAATGAAGTCAAGGACTTCCATACAGTACGTAACGATGGGAACTACGATGCGAAACCGATGATGATCCACCTCCGCATGTTCAAGGCCTTCCTGATGTTTTACACGCGGAAGTGTCATGAATTGTCCACGACTTTGGATGAACATGATGTCATGAATTTCACGAACACCCAATTCAAGGAATACGTTGGGTCCCCTGATTACCATGATGATTTAGCAATGGCTGGAGCGCCACCGAAACCGAGCTCGTTACCACGAGGTTTCAACGCAAATGCAACCGCAACGGATGAATTGACCGCACAAGAGTTTCGCAAAGGTGTGAGGCGCGACAAGACTCATTACTCCGATCTCAAGGACGACAAGTACTTTTCCATTTGGAACCGTGGTTTTGTTGCAACAGCCCACATGCACCACACGCATCAGGTTTTGGATGAAGAGTACGTTCCAAGAACTGAGACCGACATTGCTGTATTCAAAGAACAGCAAACGTTCATGTATGCCGTCCTCGAAGAACACTTGAAAACGGATAAAGGAAAGTCGTTAGTGAGTCAATTTGAAGCAACACGAGATGCGCAGAGTATTTACAAGGAATTGAAGAAGCATGCATTGAGTTCGACCGCTGCACAATTGTCAGGAGATACCTTGCTCCAGTACATCACCACGACACGATTCCCAGGAAACTGGCGCGGTACAGCATATGGTTTCGCCTTGCATTGGAAAGAGCAGGTCATGAAGTATGAGAAGCTCGAGCTCGAAGACTTCCCTCCCAAGCAGAAGTTACGAATGCTACAGAACGCTGTTGGCGACGTCACGGAATTGGCATACGTCAAGCAGATCAGTGATCAAGATGTTGCACGAGGAAACCAACCGTTAGCATACGAGGGTTACATGGAGTTATTATTATCGGCTTGTTCTACTTACGATAAGAAGATCATGCTTCCGGGCAAGCAGAAACGAGCGGTATATGCATCGGCAATTTCCGATGGTGGTGACGACTACCCCTATGCGGATAGTCCGAATGAAGAGCATGAGGTCTTCCAGGTCGACACCGACATCAATGACATCATGGTGCACGCTACCAATACGAGTCGCTTCGGTAAGCTAAAGGCAACAGCCAGTGGAAAACCCAAGCAGTCTAACTTCCTGCCACGTGAGGAATGGAATAAGTTGACACAGGATCAAAAGGATGTGTTGATTGCGAAGCGACGTCAAGAACGAATGGGACATGTACCTCTTTCTGCTAATCGTCAAGTCAATATACACGAAGTCGAAGATTTGGTCAACCTTGATGACATCATTGAGTATACGTCGATGACTCATGACGTTACTACACCAGATGTGAAGGAAGATTCAAGAGAGGCACCAAGTGACAACGCGTTACTTACGTTCATGGCTGGTCGCGGATCACCGTCGTCTCCTGGCGACATCCGCACTGTCCTCGCAACCAACCGGACCCCAAACATGACCAAGCCTCGGAAAGTTAATGCAAGTGACTCTGCACCAAATACTGTTCAAGTCGGAGATACGACGTATCATTTGAACAAGGGTGAGACGATTACCTTTCAGGGACACCAATACTCAGTGCACATGACATGCATTCCTTACTTTGTGAGCCAGCATGATGTTTTGGTAATGGACAAGGCTCTCATTGATCGTGGTGCTAATGGTGGCATTTGTGGTGACGACATGGAAGTTCTTGAAGGCAGCGAACGATTTGTTGATGTATTCGGTCTAGCCGGACACAAGGTTAGCCAGCTTCGTATCGTTACAGCTCAAGCCCTGATCGCCACACACAAAGGAAATATCATCGCTACATTCCATCAAATGGCGTTATTAGGAAAGGGGAAGAGTATCTTATCCTGTCTTCAGATGGAAGCCTTTGGCGCAGACATCAACGATCGACCTCGGTCGTTATCTGGTGGGAAGCAGCGGATCCTCATGGATGGTTATCAGATACCACTACAGTTCAAAAACGGTCTTGCTTATCTTCCGTGTCGCAAGCCAACTGCAGACGAGCTTGGTTTATTGCCGCATGTAGTTATGACCTCCGACGTTGATTGGGACCCAAGTCTCTATGACAATGTCATTGAAAATATGGATGACTTCCACGATCCGACCCTTGATTTCATTGACCATGACAACCCCTTCAATGAATGTGGGGAGTATCGACACCGTACAGTCGCCACGCATACACTGATTGAAGGAGAGGAAGAGTTCTTCGATGCATATACGTTCCTCGACTTCGACGATATGGTAGACGATCTCCTTGACACCCTCCATCCGGACGAAGTCAACAACACATACACGGTTTCACTTACTACTGTTGAACACAAGGCGAACTTTGAATTGCTACGCCCCTTATTTGGCTGGGCTCCAGCCGAGACCCTTAAGAAAACATTCGAAGTGACAACCCAGTTTGCTCGTGGCAGAGTCTCGGACACCCTCAAGCAACACTGGCGATCAAGATTCCCCGCTTGTAACGTCAAGCGACGCAACGAGCCAGTCGCCACAGACACCGTCTTTAGCGACACGCCCGCCGTTGACAGTGGTGTTACCGCAGCACAGATCTTTGTGGGGCGAGAATCGTTAGTCGCAGACGTGTATGGTTTAAAGACAGACAAAGAGTTTGTTAATACCTTGGAAGATAACATCCGTGAACGGGGAGCCATGGATAAACTTATTAGTGATTGTGCCAAAGCAGAGAGCAGCAATCGAGTCAAGCAAATACTCCGCGCGCTATGCATTAGTTCCTGGTATAGTGAACCCTACCACCAGAATCAGAACTTTGCTGAAAACCGATATGCAACGATCAAGGCCACTACTAATCGTGTTTTGAATCTGTCTGGTGCTCCGGCCCATACATGGCTTCTCGCATTGACGTATGTCTGCGTTTTATTGAACCATCTCGCCAGCGCCGCCCTTGAATGGCAACCGCCGCTCCAAGTTATGACTGGCCAAACACCTGACATCTCCAAGTTCATGCACTTTTCGTTCTTCGAACCGGTTTACTATCACGCATACTCCGACAATTTTCCGTCTGCATCGAACGAAGAACAAGGTTGGTGGGTTGGTATTGCGGTACATGTCGGTGATGCATTGACATACAAGATACTTACGAAGAACAACAAGGTGATTTATCGGTCAGCGATCCGCTCAGCCCTCGACCCTTCGAAACGTAACCAACGCCTTTCTCTACTTGGAGGGGAGACCACATCCAACTTCCGGGGAGATAAAATATTTCTTCGCTCCAACTTCGACAACACTCCGGACAATGAAGGTAGGGTGTTGGATGACGAAGATCCAAGTATCAAGCGACGTATGGTTACCATCGACCCCAAGGACTTGATTGGACGGACTTTCTTGAAGGACACTGAGGAAGATGGCCAACGTTTTCGTGCAAGAGTAGTCAGAGCAATCACCGAAAAAGAAAAAGAGATACAGAAGAACCCTGAGTATATGAAGTTCATTTGTGAAGTACCAGAGTCAAACGTTGATGAAATTCTTACTTACAATGAGATCTTGGATCACATTGAAAGGGACAATCAAGAAGTTGAAAATGACACCGAACAAGTTTACAAGTTCCGTCGACTCACCGCACATCAAGGCCCTCTCCGAACTTCAGATAAAGACTATAAGGGATCAACGTACAACGTGTTAGTTGAATGGGAGACTGGGGAGACAACATACGAACCTTTGGATCTGATTGCCAATGACGACCCAGTAACTTGTGCTGAGTATGCTAGAACTAATGGTTTACTTGACACTCCAGGATGGAAGCGCTTCAAACGGTATGCGAAGAATCAGACTAAGGTGGAACGCATGATTAATCAGGCCAAGCTTCGGAGTTATCGTCGAGATCCATTTTGGAAATTCGGGTTTTTAACGCCACGGACGCACGCACAAGCAGTCGAGATCGATAAAGCGAACGGGAACACGCTGTGGCAAGAAGCAGAAGCAACGGAGATGAAACAGTTGTTAGAGTACAAAACATTCATCGATCAAGGCAAGGGAGGAGCAGCACCAACAGGATACAAGAAGATTCGATGTCACGTCATCTACGATGTCAAGCATGATGGCAGACACAAAGCAAGACTTGTTGCAGGTGGTCACCTTACCGATCCGAATACGGAGAGTGTTTACTCTGGTGTTGTTTCGCTTCGAGGAATAAGACTCATCGTCTTTCTAGCTGAGTTGAATAAATTGGAGCTATGGGGAGCCGATGTTGGAAACGCGTACCTGGAAGCGACCACCAAAGAAAAGGTGTATATCGTTGCAGGACCTGAGTTCGGAACACTCGAGGGACACACATTGATCATCTTTAAGGCACTTTACGGTCTCCGGTCTTCGGGTCTCTGTTGGTATCAACGATTTTCTGACGTATTGAGAGCGATCGGGTTCTATCCAACGAAAGCGGAATCCGAAATCTGGATGAGAGAGAACGACGGTCTTTATGAGTATATTGCAGTCTATGTCGACGACTTGTTGATTGCAGCCAAGGACCCAGCGTTGATCACGAAGACGCTAAGTGAGCAGCACAAGTTCAAGTTAAAAGGAGTCGGACCATTGTCGTACCATTTGGGTTGTGATTACTTCAAGGACGACGATGGAACCTTGTGTTACGGACCAAGAAAGTACATCTCCAAGATCATCGGACAGTACGAGAACATGTTCGGAGTCAAGCCGCGTGAGTACACGTCACCACTAGAAAAGGAAGATCATCCTGAAATTGATCAAACAGAGGCACTGGACGCCGACGGTATCAAGAAATATCAAACGATGATTGGTTGTCTTCAGTGGGCGGTATCACTCGGACGGTTTGATATCCAGACAGCGACGATGACGATGTCGAGGTCTCGGGTTGCGCCAAAGAAGGGACACTTGGAACGATTGAAGCGAATGTATGGTTATCTCAAGAAGTTCTCTTCCGCC
>JANMZB010000118.1:0-5090 GCA_031382725.1 Sphingobacteriaceae bacterium
AGGTTATCAATAGTTTTCATAATTATCTTTTTAAAAAAAATGCTTGTAATGTTTGCAACGTAACGCCGGCAAAACTACATAGTTTTTAATCAGAATAAAAGTGTAAATATCACACTAAGTAGTTGATAAGAAATCAACCTACTTAGTTTTGGAAGATCAAGATTCAGACTTTAAATCCGGCTTATCATCGTCGAAGAGAATTCGCATGGCGGGAGTCTGCATATCATCATTCTGACCATCGCTCATTGCCCAAAAAAACGCCGAAATAGCGATTATTGCGATTAAAATACTTATTCCAATAAGGAGAAAAATGACATTCATTATAAGCCAAAATTTAACGCAGGTGGTTTTTAAACGAGTAGTATCTGGTGCAAACCGAGGTAAATATAATTATGGTAATAGTGCTTAAAGGCATTAAAACAGCTGCGGTAAGAGGCGACAAAATCCCCTGTACCGCAAAATAAATTCCAATCAAATTATATGCTATCGCGATAGCAAAACTCAATTTGATAGTTTTCATAGCGTCTTTTGACTGCCTTATAAATGCAGGCAAAAGCCTTAACGATTCCCCATGAAGAATACCATCACATGCCGGACTGAAATTATTGATATTATCGGTTACCGCAATTCCCAAATCACTTTGCTTTAAAGCTCCGGCGTCGTTTAACCCGTCGCCAAACATCATCACGCTGCCGCCTTTTACCTGTAAATCTTTTATATAGGTTAACTTATCGTGAGGGGATTGTTTAAAGTGCATTTGACTTTGTGCAGGGAAAAACTCTTTAAGATTGGCTCTCTCGTTTTCATTATCCCCTGAAATCAGATGAAGATCAAACCGGTTTGAAAGCTTATTAAAAAGAGTATTCAGTCCCGGCCTCCATTGATGGTTGACCTTAAAATAACCCTTATAAACTCCATCAATTTCCAAATAAACGCATGATGAATCATTTTTGACATGAAACGCCGAAAGAACTATTGCCGGACTTCCTAAAATAACTTCCTGGTTATTGATAAATCCGATTATCCCTTTTCCGGGTTGCTCTTCAAAATCGAAGACACTTAAAAACTGATCAGACTTAAGCCATTTAATAATTTCACGACTTAATGGGTGATTTGAATTTCTCGCGAGAGAGGCGGTAAGAACCCTTTCCTGAGCTGTTAATTCGCCAACAAAAATTAGGTTAATCGCATTTGGCGATGTGATGGTTCCTGTCTTATCAAAAACAATCGCATCAGCCTTAGCTAATTGCTCCACAGCATCGGTGTTTTTTAAAAAAAACTGATGCTTATCAAACATCCTCAAAACAGCAGAAAGTGTAAAGGGCGTACTTAGTGAAAGCACACATGGGCAAGCTACAATAAGAACAGCGGTAAAAGCATTCCAGGCTTTGGCAGAGTCTTCAGCATAAATCCAGTACCCAGTGGCTGTTAAGGCGATCGCAAAAGTCGCCAGACTAAAATATTTCGCTACGCTATCATTGAAGTTTTGAACAGGTTTGAGACAAGAGAACGTTTCGTTGTTCCATAAATTGGTGAGGTAACTTTGAGAAACGGGTTTTATAATTTCGAGTTCTACTGCCTCGCCAACCTGCCTACCTCCGGCATACACGATTTCGCCAAGAACTTTTCTTACAGGCTCGGCTTCTCCGGTTACGAAACTGAAATCGAAAAAGCCTTCACCTTTCATCAAAATGGCATCTGCCGGAATAATTTCATTGTTTCTGATAAATATTCTATCCCCCACACCAATCTCCGAAAGGGCAACGGATGACTCCTGACCATTTTTTAAAACTGTTACCGCTACCGGGAAATAAGAACGGTAATCGCGTTCAAAAGAGAGGTGATAATAGGTGCGCTGCTTCAGCCATCTGCCCATTAATAACAGAAAAACTAATCCCGTTAAGGTATCTGTAAAACCCGCGCCGGTTTGGGTAACGATTTCAAACACGGTTCGGAGAAATAGCACCGCTATAATTAAGGCCAGTGGGGCATCGAGGTTGACTAATTTATTTTTAAATGCAGCCCAGGCTGATGTAAAAAATTCTTGCGCGCAATAAAATGTTACCGGAATAGCAAAAGCCAGATTTAACCAGCCAAAAAGCGACTTAAACTGTAACTCGAAATCTGACAAACCAAAGTATTCGGGGAAACTGAAAAGCATCACATTTCCCATACATAAACCTGCCACCGCAATTTTATTAATAAGCTGACGATTCACGGAGCTTTTCTTTTCTTTGACTACATCCTGCAAACTAATTAAGGGTTCGTACCCAACGGATACTAATAATTCAACAAGCGCTCTTAAGGAGATTTCGGTATGCTTAAATGTGACCGATACCTGCTTTTTAAGAAAATCGATGCGGGAATGTACTACACCCGAATTTAATTTATGCAAATGCTCTAATAACCAGATGCAGGAACTGCAATGTATTAATGGGACGTAAAACGTTATAACCGTTAATGTTTCATTTTTAAAATCAACCAGATCTGCCGAAATGCTGTCTTCATCGAGGTAAGCATATTGCTGATCTTTTGACTTTTGCGTTTGGCCCGGAGTATCATTATACCGATAATAATCGCATAAACTGTTGGACGATAAAACCTGGTATACACTCTGGCAACCGATGCAGCAAAACTGCTTATCATCAAAACGATAAGCAGCCTGAGCGATTTCAGTTCCGCAATGATAGCATTGCTCCTCGGTAAGGGTGTGTGTAGCAGCCATTATTTTCTTATGCTACAAATATTCGTGCTAATGGCCTGTTTTTATATGATTGAGGTTATTGGCGAAAGTGATTTTAATCACTAATAATTGTCCTTGATGAGACAGTTTAGGATGTGCCAACAGCGATAGTTCCGCAGATCAGGCTTCGGGTGCCTTTAATCTCAAACAAGCAATTATTAAGCTTATGATCAACCCTTATCTGACAGGCTAAACGACTTTTATAATCAGAATCTGAGAGAAGATCCAGTGTATCCATCTCGGCATCTTCCGGCTCTGGAAGCTGATCCAGGCCTTTTAATACGATAACATGACAGGTGGCGCATTGCGCGATTCCGCGGCAGGTTGCCGGTATCTGGTAACCCGAAGCTTTTAAAACTTCCATCAAATTTAAACTGATGTACGCTGGTACTTCAATATCCTGTATTTGATCGTATTTGTCTTTAACTTGAAAACTGATCATAACCTTATCCTGATAAGAAAAGACTTAATTATTGATGTGTGTATTTTAGTTTGATAATGAAACCTCGTTGTCAACCCCAATTTGTATTTCACTTATCGAATGGCGTAATTCTCTGAGATCGTTTTCGAACAATTTTATATGCGTTTTTAGAGAACTCTTTAGAGCCGGGATAAGTTGATGATAGTAGCTGATTCCGATAAGCAATTGCTCCTTAAAACGTTCAAGCTGCTTTTGCTTCTTATCACTCAACTCACGTTTTTGAGCTTCGATATCCTTCTTCAGATAATCAACATACAATTTTAATTCATTGATAAACACATGCGGACGATTGCTATCCTTCAAAAGATTTACTCTTCCATAAATATGATTTACCATCTCCTCCAATGAATAAATGGACGAGAAATACGCTGTGTTCGGACCGGGACAAATTGCCACCGCAGTATTTTCTTTAGGTTTAAGGATATTGTTTTTGATATAAACCGAAGTTGTTAAACCCTGACACAGACAAATTTTTTCAGTTATCTGCCTGAATAAATCCTGATGATCGTTGGCCGGAAGATCAAGCTGATCGAGTTGCTTTAATTTCAAATTCTGATATTCCCTGGACGCTGTGCAAATAGGCTTTTCGGTAAACTCGGTATTAGATACCAAAAACTTCTTCGTACAGGGGCTACCCGGCCTGCCTTTAGCCAATCGTTCGAGTCGTTGAGTTTCTGAAGAGCTCTTCTTAAAATTATTAAATGGAATGCCCAAAGGCGATGCTCCACTTATGTAAAAATCATCTTCACAAGCTCCCTTTAAACAGTTGAGCATTTCTTCGTCAACATTTGTAGCTTCCGGAACCAGCAAAAATGGGCTTCCCCAGCCTGTGCCATCAAGGTTATAATATTTCGTTAAAAATTTATCTTCTTCAACGGTTCCTATTCCACCCTGAACTGTGATGCGCGTTACCGGCTCGGGGAAGGAATTGATTTCCTTTGTGGTTAATGCAGCCTTGTACATCAGCTGAAGTTCGGCAACCATTTCAAGTCGCCGCAGTTTAAATTCTTCCAGTATTGGCCCAAGTAAAAATCCTTCAGTAGCAAAAGCATGGCCGCCACAGTTTAAACCAGATTCGATGCGGAACTCGTGCACCCATAATCCCTTCTTGGCCAAAAATTTAGCCTGGATAAAAGCAGAACGGAAATCGCTTACTTTAAGAATGATCTTTTTCTTTGGCGCATTATTAAGTAATGGGTAAAAATCCCGAAACTCTTCAAGATAACTATATAACCTCGGGTTCATCCCCGCTGAAAGTATGAGCGAAGACTCTAAATTACTTTCAGCAAAACCCCTTAGCGATGCCAAAGCATCAGAAAACTTTTCATCTAAGGCTTTGCCCTCTTTTGAAAAATTCATTTTATCCACCTTCGACATAATGTTTACGTCGATAGCCCCTTTCTTTAAGCAAGACCTTAATATTTCCTGCAGTTGGGTACGTTTAGACTGATCCTGCTCTTTTAAGAGCTTCAAATAAAACTGCTTTTGTAGTGAAGCCTCCGGCAATAGTCGAAAGTATTTCACTATGTCAGAATCCGGTTCAAATGATTCCTTATTAAGCTTTTCAAATTGTTCATCAAGCAAGTCATTTAGCAAATTAAGGTATGCCGTAATACGTTTGGCACGATGATCAGAATCCGCTTTTTTGATTGGTTGATACGCCTGATGATTTTGCTCAAGATGATACTGCCTCATCCGTTCGATCAATTCATCATCAACAATAGAAACCACTGAGGAAATCCCAAAACGGGCAACCTTTAAAGGTGTATCAATTGAAAATCCGAGACCTAAAACTGGTATATGAAATGTGTGACTCATTTTATCCTAATTAAACAGCCTTGCTAAAAATCTGATCTGTTGATTCAC
>JANMZB010000160.1:0-5024 GCA_031382725.1 Sphingobacteriaceae bacterium
ATCGAGCACTTCAGGCGTTTCTGCCTTTGCGGCTGAAGTATCTTTTATCCGATAATTCATGTCTTCCTCATAAGTAAGAGGAACGGGACGGTTCTGAACCCAAAAAGGTTCATCTTTCTTGTTTGCATCAGAAGGGATCTGCATGATTTCATCTTTGAAGAAGTCTGCTTCAAAGTGTGGATTTACTTTATAGTTGCTATACAATCCGGTGAAGAATCCTGCAAATTCAAACCCTAACACTTTTCCCTTAAAGTCGAATGTAATGTCGGAGGGTAGCCAATACCCTTCTTTAGCTTCAATAAAATTCTGACTGATCTTTAAAGTGTCTACAAAATTAATTCTGGCTTCTTCTGTGATCATCAGGTCCACGCTATACAATCGCCAATCACCTTCAACAAGATAAATGTAACCGCTAAAAACAGGTGCAAAGCGACTTTTGGGCGAGATCTTGATTTTATAAATGGTATGCCCGTTCTCCCTGCTTGATCCTTCCAATTTATAGGTGTAATAATTAAAGGCATTGTCGGCCACCGGAGAGACATAGCTTTGGTTTCCTAAGGGAGCCCATTGTAGCAGGTTGTCGTAAAGATTGATTTGTAAATCTAAAGCGCGGTTAAAGCTGAAGCCCTGCCGGTCGCCTGCAATTTTTGAGGCTTCCATAATTTCTTTTACGTCCGGATACTTATAAAAGAATTTTGATTTAGTCTCGGATAAGTAGAGGATTCCGTGGCGATTGGAATCGAGATTTAGTGCTTTTGCAACATCCTGACCAAGCAATTTCTTTGGGGCACCAACCAGCCTTTGAACGCCTTTAGTATAAACATCGCAGCTATAGGAAGGCGTTGAACGCAAGATTTTTCGTCTGGCAATTACTTTTCTGATTAAGCCATTAGCAGGGTTCTCGGTTTTTCTGCCAGAAATTTTTACTTCTTTTAATAAGTAAGATTCTTTATCTAAAACGGCGTTAATTTTTATTCCCTTTCTAACCAACACTTCAATCTCTTCCTGCTTATAGCCTACAAATCTGAAAATAATAGTATGCTTGCCTTGCGGGAGTTTAATTTGATATTCGCCGTCCTGATTAGCCATCGTACTAAGATTTTCGTTTTTTACAAAAACCGACGTATAGGCAATTGGAAGGCCGTTTAAATCTCTGATTTTTCCACTAATATCAATTAACTCTTGAGAAAAAGCTTTAGAGCAAAGTAGTAAAAGTAGGAATAATGCTTTTTTCAAAATTTGAATGATATTGGCAATAAAGATGGTTTACTGAGCTTTCTAATCTTAATTAACACGTTTAATAACGCAGCAAGTATAAATAAACATATACGAGTTTTGATTACTCTTCGTTGGGTGTTTGTGAAGATTTTAAGTGATTAGCTATCCGTCTAACGCGTAAATTTATTAATTTCGCCCTTATAGGTATATAACAACACTCAAAAAGTGTTTTGAATGTAAACCCCGCACAGCATTCATCCAATATAATGCAAGAAAAAATCGATCTCTATATAGAAGAAATAAAAGAATTTCAGCCAGCTGATGGCGGCGAACTTGAGACTTTTCGAATTAAGTTTTTAGGAACAAAGGGGATCATAAAAGATATTTTTGAAGAGTTTAAAACGGTAACTCCGGAAGAAAAGCGTGTTTTAGGAAAAGTTTTAAATGGCTTCAAAGTTCTTGCGGAGCAAACTTATCAATCTTTTAAAGAACAGCTCGAATCGCAATCAGCTTCCAAAGAAACAAAAATTGATGCAACGCTTCCCGGCGAAGGTTTTGAAATAGGTTCGCGTCATCCCTTATCCCTGGTAAGGACAGAGATTATTGAAATTTTTAAAAAGTTAGGTTTTACAGTTGCAGAAGGTCCGGAGATTGAAGACGACTGGCATAACTTTTCTGCACTTAACTTTCCTCCGGAGCATCCGGCAAGGGATATGCAGGATACATTTTTTGTGGCCCCACCCCAGTCCTCGAACGAGAGAGGGGCCGGGGTTGAGGCCTACGCCCTACGCACCCACACCTCCTCAGTCCAGGTAAGAATGATGGAAAACGGGAAGCCCCCTTTCCGCGCTCTAATGCCGGGCAGGGTTTACCGTAACGAAGCAATTTCTGCACGTGCGCACTGTTTTTTCCATCAGGTGGAAGGCTTATATGTTGATGAAAATGTTTCATTTGCCGATCTAAAGCAAACTTTATTTTATTTTGTGCAAGAATTATTTGGAGAAGGAACAAAGGTTCGTTTCCGACCCTCATACTTTCCATTTACCGAACCCTCGGCAGAAATGGATATTTCCTGTACCATTTGTAAAGGTCAGGGATGCCAGATGTGTAAGCAAAGCGGATGGGTAGAGATACTGGGCTGCGGCATGGTTGACCCGAATGTTTTCGAAAATTGCGGTATTGATGGAACAAAATACACTGGTTTTGCGTTCGGAATGGGTATAGAACGTATTACCAATTTAAAATATCAAATACGGGATTTACGTTTATTCTCTGAAAACGATATTCGTTTTCTTAAACAGTTTCAATCTGAAATTATCTGATGATGAAATACGGCCTATTTTTTTTAATGCTGATTACATTATTGTCGTGCGGAAAAGATATTGGAAGCCGTATTCCTGAAGTATTTCTGAATTATAGTGTAACGGTACAGGAGTTTGATATCAAAAAAGATCCGAACGGAATCATGATAGTAAATAATCAAGGCGTAGCCGGATTGATGATCGTTAAAATCTCCTCAAATTCATACAAAGCATTTGATCGTTGCAGTTCGGTAGATCCTGATAAGAGATGTGTTGTAGTCCCTGATCCCGAAGGTACATTAATAGCATCAGACCCCTGTAGTGGTGGGAAATGGTTGTTGCTTGATGGCTCGCCATTTAAAGCACCAGCTGTAAGAAACTTAAAAGAATATCAGGTAAGAATTATCAATAATTTCACCTTGGTGGTAACCAACGATTATGGAAATTGATAAGATAAAGGAAAGCATTATAAAGGCCGCCCAGGATCTTTTCAGAAAATATGGTTACCACAAAACCAGCGTCAACGAAATAGCAAAGAGGGCAAAAATCGCTAAAGCCACTATTTACAAATATTTTGATAGCAAAGAAGTTTTGTTGCACTTCATTTTGATGGATTACATTCGCGTAAGCGTAAATGAAATTATTGAAAGTGCCTCCGACGAAACTAATAAAGAAGTCTATTTAAGCAACTTGATTCTTAAAACAAGTCGCCTTTCTTACACCATTTGCAACGAATTTATTGGCTGGGATTTTATACGTGAATCTACTAATGCTCAGGAATTTTTAAAACTTTTGTCTGATGATCTGGAGATTTTTCTTATCCAGTCTTACCGTGAAACGCATCTTTTCAAAGGAGACAATAAATACACCGAAAGGCTTCGGTTTTTAATTAAATCGAGTAAAGCCATTGTGTTTTCTTTTGCGTTTACTTCGGTAAGTGATTCAGATGTGAGGAAGAACTTTGTAAGTTTCCAAAAGGAAATCTTGCCTTACCTGGTAAAGGCTGCGATTTAGATTATAAGCTTTGCAAAAGTTCTAAACTTTTTAAAAGCTGCGCTAGAAACACTCCCTGCGTTAATTCCCATCCAAAAATTGTTATTTTTGCCCCCGCATGAAAAAAATTCCCGCAGACAAAAAACGGATTGAAAACATCCTGGTAACAGATATTGCAGAAGGCGGTAAAGGTGTAGGGAAATCGGATGACTTAGTTCTTTTTATCGAAAAGGCGGTTCCGGGAGATATAGTTGATGTTGAGCTTTATAAGAAAAAGAAAAACTTCGCCGAGGCAAAGGTGACCCGATTGGTGGAGCCTTCGGAACATCGTACCGAACCTTTTTGTCCTCACTTTGGAGTTTGCGGCGGTTGCAAATGGCAACACATGACATACGACGCCCAATTACAGTTTAAACAGAAAGGAGTGCTCGACGCACTTTCACGCCTCGCTAAAGTTGATGTTTCGAATGCTGAGCCTATTCTTGCATCGTACGAAACCCGTTACTATCGCAATAAATTAGAGTTTACATTTTCGAATAAGCGCTGGTTAACAGATGGCGATATGGCCCAGACCGATAACGGGGATATGAATGCTTTGGGTTTCCATGTTCCATTGCGCTTCGATAAGATTTTAAACATTGATGTTTGCTACCTGCAGTCTTCTCCTTCTAATGAAATTCGAAATGCCATTCGCGATTTTGCGTTAAGCGAAGGTATTAGTTTTTATGATCTTCGTAATCACGAAGGTGCTTTAAGGAATTTAATTATCAGAACTTCTACCACAGGAGAAGTAATGGTAATTGTTGTTTTTGCTTATGTTTCTGAAGAGGAAGTTCAGAAAACCATGACTTTTGTTAAAGATCGGTTCCCCGGGATTACTTCTCTTTTATATATCGTCAATCAGAAAAAGAATGACACCATTTTTGATCAGGAAATAAACTTGTTTGGTGGGCGGGATTTCATTTTTGAGAAAATGGGCGACGCGGCGGGGTTGGAAGACCTTAAGTTCAAAATTGGTCCGAAATCGTTTTATCAAACAAATTCCCTGCAAGCTCATCAGCTGTATTTGATTACACGGGAATTCGCAGGTTTAAAAGGTGACGAATTGGTTTATGATTTGTATACCGGTGCGGGCACAATTGCCAATTTTGTGGCCAGGCATGTACGCCAGGTTATTGGTGTTGAATACGTTCCGACAGCTATCGAGGATGCCGTTATAAACTCGGGAATCAATAATATTTCAAATACAAAGTTCTTCGCCGGAGATATGAAGGATGTACTGACGCCTGATTTTGTGTTAGAACATGGCAAGCCGGATGTAATCATCACCGATCCTCCGAGGGCTGGAATGCACCCAGATGTTGTATCCCGAATTTTGGAAATTGAATCACCAAGAATTGTTTATGTAAGTTGTAATGCTGCTACTCAGGCGCGAGATATCGCTTTACTTGCGAATAAGTATGAGGTAAAAAGAATTCGGCCTGTAGATATGTTTCCGCACACACAACATAT
>JANMZB010000185.1:0-1739 GCA_031382725.1 Sphingobacteriaceae bacterium
GTTGAGTTTTGCGACAGTCCAATAAGTAGTAACTACAATGGCTAAATCAGCCAAACAAGCCGCTGGGGCGATTAATCGTGTAAAAAGGAAGCCAGAGATGTCTGATGCTCAACGTTTGGCCATTTGGTCATGTTGCGAATGTAACATGGAAAATGTCCGTTTGCGTCGTGGTGAGAAGAAAAGGATTTCAGAATATTTCGATGTTCATCCGAGGACGGTTACTCGGATCATCGCACGCGCTCAAAAATCTTTAAGTGAAGGTAAGTTAGATGTTTCTAGCCAAAAACATCTAACTGGTAGGAAGCCTAAGTACGATATAGCCCTTCTAAAGAAAAAATTTGCACTCTTACCTGCAAAGCATAGAAAGACTATGAGAGATAGTGCACATGCGCTAAAAATATCGACTACTACTTTCTTTCGCTATACTACTGTCAAGAAGTATTTTCGACCTTGTTCCATTGCTACTCGACCAAAGTTAACTGCACTTCACCGTACAAACCGCCTACAGTTTGTACGCAATGAAATTGCAGAGGATGGTCACTTCAAGTCACAATTCAACAAAATACACATCGATGAAAAATGGTTCTATGAGATGCAAGACAAGGAGAGGGTCTATTTGGTAGATGGGGAGAAAGCTCCAGACAATGTGGCGCGCCATAAGAGTCACTACAACAAGGCTATGTTCCTAGCGGCAGTGGCAAGGCCATGGAAAACCAGGCGGTCTGCCACTGCTGCATCTTCCGGTGAGTACAATGTCAATGCATTTGATGATTACAGTGACGATGGAAAGTGGTTTTTTGATGGGAAGGTTGGTATTTACCCTGTTGTGCAAGAGGTGGCAGCAAAGCGGAACTCTTTTTTGCGACCAGCAGGTACAATGGTGCCTCAATCCGTTTCGTTGGATAAGGCAGTCTATAAGGATTTCATTTTCAATAAGTTACTACCGGATATAGCAGCAAAGTGTCCTTGGCAGATGAGGAAAGATACTATTTGGATACAACACGACAACGCCCCGCCTCATAGGGTTGACGAGGACGAGTTGAAGGAGCGCTGCCAGGAGCTTGGGGTTGATTGTCGCTTTTACTTCCAACCAGCACAATCTCCAGATTTGAATATTTGTGACCTGTCCTTTTTTCCAGCAATTCAATCTCTTTTTCATAAAATCGAGACTGAGAGAACATTGGTTGCAATTATGTCAGCAGTACTTACAGCGTTTGAGAAGTTCAGTTCCAATAGTTTGAATCGGGCATTCCTTTCTTTGTTGATGAATTACAATTTGGTATTGCAACATGATGGTGGGAATCTGTACAAGCTACCGCACATGGGGAAGGAAAAGCTAGAAAAGAAAGGAGAACTTCCATTTACTATTAAAGTGTGGGAACCAGAAGCTACCGGAAATGAAATGGTGTTAGCTGAGGTGGATTTGAACTTAACAACTATTGAGAATGACCCAAATCCTGTTGAAAGTGATAATGATGATGCTGGTTGGTTGTTGTTTCTTGATAACGATGTGGGAACTGATGGAATCGAAGATTGCTTTCTATCTGCTCTGGATGTCGACCCAGATTACTTAGTTGAGCAAATCATAGCGTTAGAAAACGAAGAAGAAGAAGAAGAAAATGATAAAAATGAAGAAAAATGAAAAAACAAATGATACAAAGGAATGAAAAAGTGAGGGAAAATGATAGGTTTAGTACAGTACTAAATTATAGAATACGGGTGATGTGACTTCCACATCC
>JANMZB010000198.1:0-17108 GCA_031382725.1 Sphingobacteriaceae bacterium
GCCGGTTTCCCAGTCCGGTCATCTAAGTAATTCTGGTCTTTGTCGCGGATAAAAATATCGTGGGCAGGATGCCCGGTATGGAGGTTGCCATCGTAAAAATTATAGTTCCCGGGTCTATATCCTTCGCCTTTAGTGCCGCCAATTGCGTTCGCCGAATAGCCCTCAACAGGAAATACAAGTTGACTCGTTTTATAAGTTGCGACACGCTTTTTATACTGTCGTTTCAATTGTGCGAGTAAAACAGCAACATCCTTTTCTGCAATGTTCTTTTCTATCTTCCCATCTCTTATAAGAGCTGCTAGCCGACTAAATTGCTCTGAATAATTAACTAATGAATCAATGGAAATTTGAGCTTTGTGGGAAGCTGGATAATAAACATTAGTTGCATTGGGCATGTTTGCATTCCGTTCCGGAAAACGTATAAAACCCAGGCTTAAGAAAAACAACAGTAATTCTATTCTTACCACGTGCTGAAACGTTTTAATTCAGATGGCGAAAATGTCCATTCAGGCGTAATTATTTTATCCGTATTTGCGGTGCTATACCAAGGTGAGATCTTATCATTTTCTGGGTTTTTTATAATATGAGTTTCTTGTGCAGGCATATAACTCTGCGAAAGCAGGTATAGTATTTCCCCTGTACTTGTGTTCACAGCAACATCCACAACCATCACCGCATGACCTGGAAAACCACCCCGGATAAACACATCACCCGGTTTAATATTTTTTAATCCTCGAACAGGTATCAATTCTTTTTCCAGGGAAGCCGTGCCAGCATAAGAGAAAACCAGATCCATGTATTTTCGAAAAGTTGAATAACTGTAACTTGCAGATGTTTTCTTATACCAGTTAACCTTATTGCGGTTAAATACCGGTCGGTAACCCTCCGCATATTTTGTAAAGGCTGCTACATCACCACTGGTAAATTTAAAGTGTATTTCAATGTACTTTTTTTGCTTAAATAAATATTCCGATCGTAATCGCATTACAGCATCAGCGCATTGTTGCAGGTCTCTTTTGCCTATCTCCATATTAATAACCGCGGAATGTACATCTTGCCGATTCTTCAAACTTCCATTATAAAGCAAGACAGGGGTATTAGCTGGTTTAACAGGTAAATTTCTAAGGTAGGTTGCGAGTCCGGTTTCATCTTTTATTCGCTGGAATCCGATGGGCACAGAAATGCGACTCGCAAGCGTTTTTCCTTTTGGATTAATAAGTTTGACTGGTATTACCCTCGAATGGGTAGGGATAGTCGTATTGGGTTTGGAAAGATTAATAATCAGTGTAACCAGAAGCAGAACTATTGGGTATGGCATAATTTTTATTAAATTAAAGATAGTCGTTAAGTCAATATAATTATTCAGTGATTCGGCATACAGCCTATTTATAGAAGCTCAAGTATTAGGTAATTTTAAGATCAAGTAGTTTAAACGGATTGCCGTTTCCTCATCCTGACCCTTTTTAACCAGATAAAAATAAGAGTTGCGATAATTGTCAATGGCCAAAATGATAATAGACCTAACAGAAGCGATAGCATAAGTTCCCAGCCATTTATCAGCGATCTTCCCACCTTATAGAAAAAATCTTTGCCGGTTTCTTTGGCAATGCTTTTTGAGTAGAAGGTAAGATCCAGTGAGCTATACGTAACCTGGTTTTGCATATGCAGGAATTGGCTCTCGACGGATTCTATATCGCTGCGTATCTCTGATAACTTATCTTCTATAGCGAGCATATCTGATATTTTAGATGCCTTTTTAAGTAGCTCCAGATAACGTAGTTCCAATAGTTTTTTGTTTTGAAGCCGTGTTTTGGTGTCGATATAAGCCGTGGTGATATCCTTAATTTCAATATTTTTGCTATCTACCTTATCTGCAGAATTTGAGATTTCCTGAAGCAATGCATCGAAATTTTTCGCCGGAACCTTAAGATTTAGCGTATAGTTCTTGCGGCCATTTTCATAACCGGATTCGTTCTCGCCAGAAATGTAGCCGCGATATTTTTTTGTAATGTCGAAGATGGCTTTTCGGGTCGATTACACATCGGCCGTTTCAAAGCTGATGTCGCCGGTCTTAACTATTTTCTTCGAAGTATCTGTAGTTAACTCAGGGACAGGAACTTTAGATACAATATTATCTTCAATTGGAGGTGCTTTTAGCTCCATCATTACTTCGCTTGATGTTTCTACTTCGGAAATAGATTTATCACGATTACATCCGGCAAATAGCAGAAAACTGAATATTAAAAGGGGCAGGGTTGTTCTCATGTGACTAAGGTTTCTTTTATGATGCTGCAGATCACTAGATTCCATAATCCTCTTTATAAGTCTCATGTTGTAAATACTTAATAGCTGGCTAGCTAACAAGGCGGTGCGCTTCCCCACTAGTTGTAGCGTCACGCTACGACCATAATTGTTAGGAATGATTTTTTGGTTATAGCGCTATTACTAAAATCTTATTACCTTCCGTTACGATAACTAAATTGCTTAAATATCCTTGGTAGACCTATTTGTATGAGTTTTTCGCATCCCACAACATTCATTTAATAATTAATGAAACGAAATTTTTTTATATCAGCTATTTGTACACTCGTTGTAATCACCTTTAGTTTTTTCATTTCAGGATTTAAGATCATAAATAACAATAATGAAGTTTCTCTCCCTTCTGAATGGAAATTTAAAACTGGTGATGCCTCGGATTTTTCGAAACCTGAATTTAATGATAGTGAATGGAGTAATATTACAGTTGGTTCGCCATGGGAATCAAAAGGCTACGATAATTATAACGGTATTGCCTGGTATCGTACAAAAGTTATTATTCCATCTTACTTAAAAAATGAAGAATCAATTATCAGCGCATTACAACTATTGTTGGGGCAAATAGATGACGACAATCAAACATTTATTAATGGTAAATTGATTGGCAGTACGCAGGGTTATGATAAACAACGTGTTTATTTTCTTCCGTATCATCTTATTAAATGGGATAAAGAAAATACCATTGCTGTAAGAGTAGATGATTCGGGCGGAAATGGTGGGATGATTTCAGGTCCGTATTCTATTGGTGGTAAGTTACATCTTTCAGATATTGTTAGCATTAGTGATAATAATCAAATACCATACGCTTCCGCTGATAAAACTGAGTTTTCAAAAAAAATAATATTCGATTTTAAAGTGCCGGTAAAAAGCCTTGCGGGTACCATTTCAGTAAGGGTTTTTAATCCTGCTACTCAAAAAGTCGTTTTTACAGACCAGCAAAATATTACTATTGGTATCGATGCAGACAGTTCATACCAAGTGAAAGTTAAAATAAAGGAGCCCGGTACTTATTTTATCGATGGCTGGTTTTCTAATAAAATAATTTCAGATACGTTAAAATTTGGGACGCTTTATACATACATTCCCATTCCTCGTATTCATGAAAAACAGCCGCAACCTTCTGTTAAGTTGATGATTCCTGAAAAAACAAATCCTATTGAATTAGAAAATATAAAATTAGGTGGATACCTGGAGGAAAGGCTAAAGGCAAACCTGGTTGAACGCTTACTTAAGATAGACGAAACGGGTATATTGGAATGTTACTATCGCCGGCCAGGCAAACAAACCTGGGTAGGAGAATATGTTGGTAAATACCTGCACGCGGCAAGCCGGGCTTGGAAATACTCAAAAAATCCGGAACTAAGAACACAAATGGACCGGATCATTGATGTTTTAATCGCTTGCCAGAAAGAGGATGGCTATCTGGGAACCTACTTACCACAAAATTACTGGACACACTGGGATGTTTGGGCACATAAGTATAATATGCTAGGGCTGTTGAGTTATTATTCTGCCACAGGTTACAAACCCGCTTTAGAAGCATCAAAAAAAATGGCCAACTTGATGTGCAGAACTTTTGGTGAAGGCAAAAGACAACAAAATATTGTAGAATCATCAGGCCATATGGGTATGGCGTCGACCAGTATCCTTGAGCCTATGACGGAATTGTACCGCTTTACCGGGGATAAAAAATACCTGGATTTTTGCAATTACATCATAAAAGCGTACGACTCGAAGAACGGACCCAAAATTATTTCTACTTTAACTACAGTTGGTAAGGTGGATAAAACGGCTAACGCGAAGGCCTACGAAATGCTGTCGAACCTTACAGGCATCGTAAAATTATATCAATTAACAGGCAATAAAAAATTGCTCGCTGCTGCGGATATAGCTTGGAATGATATCGCAAAAAAGAAATTATATATTACGGGAACAACCAGTGAACATGAATATTTTAGGGGGGATTTTTTCCTTCCTGCCGATAACGATGCACATATAGGCGAGGGCTGTGTTACTACTACCTGGCTTCAGTTTTGTCAGGCACTTTACAACTTAACCGGCCACGCGAAGTATATAACTGAAATCGAAAAATCAATCTATAACCATTTACTGGCAGCAGAAAATCCGAAAACGGGTTGCGTGAGTTATTACACTGCACTGCAGGGAACTAAGCCTTACAGGTGTACAATAGATGCACATTGCTGTCTGGCGAGTATTCCGCGTGGTATTGCCGCTATACCCGAGTTGGCTTTTACAAAAAAAGTTGAAACTGGTTTCAACATTAACCTATACACGCCAGGCCAATTCACAAGTAAGATTAAGGCTAATGGGGGTAAAAAAGCAGTAGCAGTTAAATGTTCACTCAAAACAGTATTCCCTGCAAGTGGGCAAATTGATATTAAAATTAGCCCGGAAACTACAACTGCTTTTCGGGTGGCTTTAATAGTACCCTTGTGGTGTAATGATTTTATAGCAGAAGTAAATGGTAAACTATTAAAAGGAACTCCCGGGACCTATTTGAATATAGATAAAACCTGGAGTAAAAATTCGATAATAAAAGTTTCATTTAAACCTAAACAGAAAGTAATTGTCGGGGGAATTAGCTATCCTAATTCGATCGCTTTTAAACTTGGTCCTCAGGTTTTGGCAGTAGATCAAGCCTTAAACCCTCATATAAAAAATTTGGACGAATTAACATTCGATAATAAGGCATTGATAACAACCTCTGTAAAGACACTACTGCCAAAAGACTGGTTTGGTTCGCAGGTATTTAATGTTAAAGCAATATACAATGGAAAGCCCGCTGATGTAGTTTTAGTGCCCTTTGCAGATGCTGGGCAAACTGGAGGTGAGGTAAGGGTATGGGTAAAAAAGTAGTTGTTGGCTTTGCTATAGCCGTAGGGAGGATTTCGATTTGCACGAATTATTAAGCGTTGAAAGATAGTTACCTTACCACCTCATACCCAATCGGCTTAAACGAATAGTTATTAGACATCTCTGCCGAGCAGGCAGTTAATCCAACCAGCAAATCCATTTTTGCTTCGATGATAATATAATCCCCTGCCTTGCTTTTTGGTGGAAGTACCGAAACTTTACCGCTGTATTCATCAACCGTAACATGCATGAAAATATTGAAGCTAACGGGAATATTATCCGGGAGTATGCCGTGTTCCTCTAAAGCGTTACAGAGATTTCCGAAGCATCCGCAATGCGGTTCGGTATGGCCGTAAATAATTCGAAACGTATCCGCGCTGCAGGGTGTAAGTAAAAAATCATGACGGCCAACGGTATCCTCCACAATTTCGAACATAATATTGCTGCGATTTGAATAGAACGGATGGCAGGTTGTCAGGAATATCGTTTCGGCGTAGTCTATCGTCCTTCCGGATGAAACGTATTCGGCTTTATCATTTAGATTAAAGCAAACCAAATCAGATACCTGCTCACCTTCCAGATCAACAACCTTAAGGCGTTCACCTTTTTTGAGTACAAAAGCAACTCCGCTACGCGGCGGTATCAGGTTTAGATCTTGCATGATTTATATTTAAAGGGCATTGCCATTCTTCGTCGTATTGTTTTCCGCTGTACTGATGTGCTTCAGAACTGGTTCCGTAATTTTCGAGCATCGGGTTAACGGATCCGGAAAAAGCCAGATCGCGTTTTCTAACTACTCGCTGCATGTTTTCAAACTTGTTTAAATCTCTTAATTCTTCAAACTGAGCGTGCGGATTAAATGTCAACACCGGATATTTAAACCTGCGGGTGAGGCGACTATTTGCAGGATGTAATCCGATAATAAAAAAAGCTTCTTCCTTCAAGCTGAAGCTGAATTTGCCCGAATCAGGATTACTGTCTACACGTTTGTCGTAAGTATAACGCTTTGAATCCAGGTCGGTTAGAGATTGCAAACGCATCCACAAAAGGTTTTCGAAAAGCTCTTCATTAATCACTTCCGGACCTTTAAAGATTACCGCCGCACTATGATAAAGCGCATCCGAATCCCGATAGGAGTCTACAAAATCGTATATAAATTGGAGTATTTCCTCATCTTTGTGCGGACAGGCAAGATGATCGGCAACTATGCATTGTACCTGCTGCTTTGCTACCGCAGCTTTTGCTGCAATACATGGAAAACCATCACTGGCGATGTATTCAATGTATTCATTTATGATACTGGTATTATCGTTATTGTTAATCATCGGTTTAGATGTTTTGAAAGTTTATTAAGTGTTCAAACTTGTATTTAAACAGAATGTTTAATAATAAAATTAAAAAAGACATTTAAAAGACAGGAAAGGAGGTGTCGGTTTTCTTTAATTCAGAAAAGTATTTTCTGCAGTTTTTCATTATTCTCCAGCCGCTTTTAAAATCCAGGTAATTAAACCCACGCTCGTTATTGCATCTTGAAATTTCATAAAGCACATTCCAGTGCTGCGCCAGAATCTTACAAGCTTGAAATAAAGTATATCCGTTTCCGTAAACATGATGAGGTTCTGCACCGCAACCGTTATACTCAAGAATAGAAAAGTTTTTACCTTGTTTAAGGTCAGCTACCGAAGTGCATTTTAGATCAAAACGGCCAAAATAAATAGTGTCTGAGTAATTGCTTAAGTCATCAAACACTTTCAAAAGGCGCTCATCTTTTTCGTGTTCTATATTAACAAGCTTACCACCGCGACTTAAATTCAGTGCGTAGCTTAAAACAAAATTTTCTCCTTTTTTAAGTACAAGATCGAGGTTTTGTACATGTTTAGCTTTCATCTCATCAAGCCGAAAACGTAGTCTTGGATAAGCGATCATCAACTCCAGTAAAGTAGAATCCCCATCGCCGCAAACTTCCAGAAATTCTTTACGGATAAAGCCTGTAATGGTGCCGCTTTTAGAATTCGGAAACCTGTAGTAAAAAACGCTTACCTCGAGAGTGTACTCAACCAACTCCTGCACAATGTAATTGTGAGACATGGCTTTATGATAAAGATGAAGTTCTGCGCTGTTGCTGATGATGCGGAACATCAACCCCATTCTACCAATATCAGGTTTAACCACAAATGGGAAACTAAAGTGCTTATTCACCAGATTATCAACTTCCTGATAAGATAACTCTGAAGAAATAAAAATGGTTGTAGGATAGCTGCCGGGAGGAAGATTTTTGTAAATGGCCGTCTTCGTTTCTCCTTCGAAACCTCCAAAAAGCAACCTTGGGTTTGAAGGTGTAAAGAACCAGAACGAACGTGAGCGCAAGCAATGCCAGATCCAGAACGGAACAATGGGGATGTATTTAATTCGCCAGTCCCAGGTTTCCCAATGTGTTATTTTGTAGATCAGGTTTTTTGCAGACATATGCGTTATGCAAAGCAACGAATAATTGCGGTGATCTTATATTATCATAAGTTGATGATGGCGGTAGTTTTTCAATAACGTGAGTTATTGCGTCTTTTTAATAAAGTACTTTGTAATGCTTGTTATGCCCTTGCCGGGCGGGCTTCTTTCTTTTCCTTGGATGAAAAGAAACAATACTTAGCAAAGCGATCTCATTCATGCCTTTGAAACAATGCAAACCCATGAATAAATCAAGGCTTTCGAGTCTTAAGCTAAAAGTTCAAAAGAAGGCATCTGCAATCCAAGCCGCGGGTTAAGGTAGTGCTGACTTGAACTTCCTAATCCACTTCTCCGGATTGCTTCCCTACGGCTCATTATGTTCTTTCGGCAAGCCTTCATTTAAACTTTCTTAACGCTCAATCCTCTGAGGCCGGCCTGCTTGATGCATTCGGCGTTTGAACTTCCGTAAAAAAAGTCACTTAAGTAACCGAAGAGCGAGCGTCGGCCCGAACAGAACGGCGGCCGAGCATTCGTTGTGTTCTTGATTTTTGGTGACTTTTCATCAAGGAAAAGTTACTAGGCCAACGCCCGGCTATGAGGGCGACGAAAGCATCCCTCCGCATAAACTATTGTGTGCTGCTTGTTTAGGGATCTCGTTAAATCTGAAAACTGTTCTTCTGTAAGAAGCCCTTAATCCTATCAACTCAAAATCATAAACTTTTCCTAATAATATAATGTTGATTAATAAAGATTTACCAAGGAAGCAGCTACCAGGCTATTTGTTAAACATAAACGCATCTTTATGAGTCTCGAAAAATATGTCGAAAAACGCGATTTCACCAAAACCGCTGAACCCAAATCCGGAAAAAGTAAGGATAAGGATAAACTTCTTTTCGTGATCCAAAAACACGATGCCTCAAGGCTTCATTACGATTTCCGTTTGGAGATGGAAGGGGTGTTGAAAAGCTGGGCAGTTCCTAAAGGCCCGTCAACAGATCCTAAAACAAAGCGACTGGCAATGATGGTGGAAGATCATCCATTTGATTACCGGACATTTGAAGGTATTATCCCGGAAGGAGAATATGGCGGTGGAACGGTGATCGTATGGGATCAGGGTACTTACGAACCTTTGGAAGAAATAAAAGGGAAGAAGGCTCAGGAAAAACATCTGCTTCAGCAATTGAAATCAGGCTCTGTAAAAATTAAGCTTTATGGTGAAAAATTGCAGGGAGAATATGCTTTGGTTAAAACCCATGGTATGGGCGAAAATGGCTGGTTGCTTATCAAACATAAAGACGATTACGCTTCCGCGGATGATATTACAAAGTTTGATAAGTCGGTTGTTTCGGGTAAGACCATCGAAACGATGGAGACCAGCAGTGAAAAAGTTTGGCAAAACGGCCATGAAGAGGATTTGAAAAAACCTCCCAAAAAGAGCACAAAAAAATCTATTGAGGAAGTTAAAGACCAGCTTGACGAAGCAGTGGAAAGTACCGATCTTAAAGATTACGATCTGAACGCATTGCTTAAAAAAGCACCAAAATCTGAAGCTCCAAAGGATATTAAGCCTATGAAAGCGACTTTGGTGAATGGTCCTTTTGACGATTCTGATTGGCTCTACGAAGTAAAATGGGATGGCTACCGCGCCATCGCTGTAATCGACCAGAAAGGAGCAGAGCTTATTTCACGCAACAATATTCCCTTTACAAAATTCTATCCTATCAATAAATTATTAAAAGACTGGAAGATAAATGCTGTAATTGATGGTGAAATTTTAGTTATAAACGATAAAGGTATTTCTGATTTCGGCGCATTACAAAACTGGCGTAGTGAGGCAGACGGTAATCTGGTTTATTATGTTTTTGATATTTTATGGTACGAAGGAAGAAACCTGATGGAGCTTCCGCTGATACAACGTCTGGCCATATTGAAAGAAATTTTACCAACCAGCGACGACCGAATTCGCCAAAGCAAAGTTTTTGCTGCAAATGGAATAGAGTTTTTTGCTGCCGCCGAAAAAATTGGTTTAGAAGGAATTATCGCAAAGAAAGCGGCCAGCGCCTACACATCTGATCTTCGGTCTAAAGAATGGTTAAAGATAAAAGTACAGCGAAGACAGGAAGTGATCATTGCCGGATTTACCAAAAATGAAGGAACGGGAAAATCATTCAGTGCCCTGGTTCTTGCAATTAACGACAGCGATGGTTTACGGTACGTTGGAAAAGTGGGTACGGGTTTTTCTGAAAGTTTGCAGAAGGAAATGATGGCTCAGTTTAAGCCGCTGATCACAGATAAAAGTCCGTTTGAAGTTGAGCCCGACGTGGACAAACCTTCCCGTTTCAGGCCGAAACGTTTAGGCGCAAAACCTACCTGGCTAAAGCCAGAACTGGTTTGTGAGGTTGCTTTCGCGGAAGTTACCACAGAAGGAATATTCAGGCAGGCCTCATTTAAAGGGATGCGGACTGATAAGAAAGCATCTGAAATAATTCTGGAAGCACCTAAAGACACAGCAGAAGTAGTTGAAGAAGCCGAAAATCAGGAACATGAAACTGTAAAGAAACCAGTGAAACCGCCGAAAGATAAAGACCGCAAAACACTTCTGAATCCTACTGATGAAACCCAGGTGCGCAAAATATGCGGTCATGATTTGAAGTTTACAAATCTTAGCAAAGTTTACTGGCCCGAGGAAGGCATTACCAAAAGAGACATGTTTAACTACTATTACCGTGTTGCTGAATATATCTTGCCTTATTTAAAAGACAGGCCAATGTCGCTGAATCGTTTTCCCAATGGCATTAACGGTAAAAGTTTCTATCAGAAAGATGTTAAAGGCAAAGCACCTGAGTGGGTAACCAAGACTTTTCCTTATACCACCAGTGATGGCGAGCATAAAGAATACCTGGTTGGATCAGATGAATCTTACTTATTGTGGATGGCTTCTTTGGGTTGCATCGAAATGAATCCATGGTTTAGCAGAGTTCAATCGCCTGATAATCCTGATTATTGCGTGATCGATTTAGATCCTGATAAGAATACTTTTAATCAGGTAATAGAAGCAGCGTTAGAAGTAAAAAAAGTACTCGATGCGGTAGGGGTGCCTTGTTATCCGAAAACATCCGGTTCTACCGGGATACATATTTACATCCCGCTAGGTGCAAAATACAGTTACGATCAATCACAGATGTTTGCCCGGCTTATTGTGAATTTAGTTCATAAGCAAATACCCGAATACACCAGTCTCGAACGTATGATTGCAAACCGAAAAGGCAAAATGTATCTCGATTTTTTACAGAACCGGCCAGGCGCTACTATTGCGGGGCCATACTCATTGCGGCCAAAACCAGGCGCAACTGTATCAATGCCTTTGCATTGGGATGAAGTAAAGCTGGGACTAACAATGAAAGATTTTACGATTTATAATTCGGTAGAACGCTTAAAGTTGGAGGGAGATCTCTTCAAGGGCGTACTTGGTAAAGGCATTGATCTTGAAGCAGTGATTAAAAAAGCTCAAAGTGTTTTTGGTGGATGATCTGGTCGTGTTTGTCATTTCGACGATAGGAGAAATCTTTTGAGTTGGTGTTTTCACTCTGTTAACGATAACATTGTTGAACACTGATGCGAGATCCCGAAACAAGTTCGGGAAGACAGCGCGACTTTATAATGCGCCACGTCCTGCTGAACTTGTTTCAGCATCTCTTGTTTCAGCATCTCTCAATACATAGCAATTATATCATTTCCTCATGAGCAATGGTCAATTTTTAAACCTCTACCGCATCTTCCACTGAATATTGACTTTTAATATTTATAAAAAACAAATCCAATTATCAGCAGTTGTAATTTTTAAACAATCTATATTATGGCAACCAAAGGAAAAAAACAAACAGGCTTAACAGGTAAAATGGAAAATTCAGAATTTCATGAATTTTTTGTAGACGAGTTAAAAGATATTTATTGGGCTGAAAAGACTTTATCAAAAGCTTTGCCTAAAATGAAAAAGAAAGCAACCAGTACTCAGTTAGCTGCTGCTTTTGAAAATCATGCAGAGGAAACCTTAATGCATATCCAAACTCTTGAACAGGTTTTCGCGCTTTTGGATGAAAAACCTCAGGCAAAAAAGTGCGATGCGATGGAAGGATTGCTTGAAGAAGCAGAAAGCATTATGAGTGATACTGAATCAGGTACCATGATTCGTGATGCAGGTTTAATTCTCGCTGCCCAAAAAGTAGAGCATTACGAGATTGCTACCTACGGAACCTTGAGAACCTTAGCTCAAACAATGGGTCATACTGATGTTGCAGACTTATTACAGCAAACGCTTGATAACGAAAAAGCTACAGATGTACTGCTTACTCAAATTGCAGAAAGTTTTGTGAACGAGCAAGCTGCCGCAGAATAAGAATTTATCAACATCTTAAAAAGCTGCTAACCATGCAGCTTTTTTTTTTTTGAAAAAAAAGGGTTTCCCGTCTAAACTTATTATAATAACATTTGTTACACAATAGTTTCGTTACTGCTAAACTCAATCATTAATGATCTCTTCCATATTAGAAAATGAATCTATCAGTGATTTTATAGATAATGCAACAATAGGTATTCATTCTGTAGATGCCAGTGGGACAATCATTTATGCAAATAAGGCCGAGCTGAAATTATTGGGATACACAGAAGAGGAGTAT
The DNA here is from genome assembly GCA_031382725.1 of Sphingobacteriaceae bacterium. Taxonomy (GTDB): domain Bacteria; phylum Bacteroidota; class Bacteroidia; order Sphingobacteriales; family Sphingobacteriaceae; genus Paradesertivirga. Next base: position 12,312 of record JANMZB010000198.1, read on the forward strand.
CTGGGAAGAAATATTTATGATTTTCATGCTGAAAAAAACACTATAGACGATATTTTTTTTCGGCTGCAAGCAGATCTCAATATTCACGATTACCCGGCGAAGTTGATCTGTAAGGACGGCACTATTAAAGATGTCCTCATCAATTCTAGTGCATATTACCAGGGAGGGCAACTAGTTCATACACGCTGCTTTACTAGGGATATTACGGATTACAAAAAGGCCCAAAAAATTATCAGGCAATCTGAAATAAATCTCCATTTTATGGCCGATTTGATGCCTCAACAGGTTTGGACCGCAAAAACAGACGGCACATTAGATTACGTGAATCAGCGAGTTGTAGACAATTTTCAAACAAGTGCTGAGGACATTATAGGAGAAGGGTGGATACAATTTGTGCATCCCGACGACAGGCAGGTTTGTATTGAAAAATGGGGCAATGCTTTGCAATCCGGTGAACTGTATCAGGTTGAGTTCAGATTAAAAGTAAATAATAAATATAAGTGGCACCTTGGCCGGGCCATTCCGCTGGTTACAGATGGTAAAATCATCAAGTGGTTTGGAACAAATACCGATATCGACGATCACAAACGCATTGAGGCAAAAAAAGATGAGTTCATAAGCATTGCCAGCCATGAACTTAAAACTCCGCTTACAAATATTAAATCATTTATACAGTTGGCAGAGCGGCAATTAAATGCACCCGATATGGCGCTCAATTTTTTGAAAAAGGCTAATCATCATGTCGGAAATCTTCAACTTTTAATATCAGATTTGCTCGATGTTTCTAAAATTAACGCCGGTATGATTACCTATAATTACACCGATTTTAATTTTAACGATTTAATAAAAGAAAGTGTTGAAGCCGTAAGAGCTACATCCCCGCAGCATGAGATAATTATTGAAAGTAATGTTGATGTTAATTTTTCGGGAGACCGCTTCAGGATAGAACAGGTTATCAATAATTTCTTAACTAACGCCATAAAGTACTCACCCGAGGCAGATAAAGTTATTCTTAAAGCCGGGATTCAAGAGGGCAACCTAATAGTAAGTGTAGAAGATTTCGGCATTGGCATTAAAGACGAGCATCTCAATAACATTTTCGACCGATTCTACAGAGTGGATAACACCGCCATGAAATACCAGGGTTTAGGATTAGGCCTGTTTATATCATCAGAAATTATAAAGAGGCACAAGGGCAGTTTTTGGATAGAAAGTGTATTAGGTAAAGGATCAACTTTTTATTTTTTGCTTCCACTTAATAATCCCGACTCATTCAAAGTTGAAACCGACAACAAAACATTTTTCAAATCAAGCTTCATTGAAATATTTTATGACCCACAACATAAACATCTGGAAGCCAACTGGATCGGGTTTCAAAATGTAGATACAGTGAAAGCTGGGGGGGCGGAAATGCTCAAAATTTTGAAAAGCAATAATTGTCGCAAAGTATTAAATGATAATTCTGAAGTGAAGGGTAACTGGTCTGAAGCTGCAGATTGGGCCGGCGAAGTCTGGTTTCCAATGATGGAAGCCGAAGGGTTAAAGTTTATGGCCTGGATTTATTCGCCAAGTACGTTTAGTGCGCTTTCTGCGAAGCGTAGTGTTGATGTAAAAGTTGGTAATGTAATCACTCAGTTTTTTACCCGTAAAAAAGCTGCTTTGGATTGGCTTAAATCGACTGGTGAAAACTAGTCGCTTGGTTTTCCACCAAAATCATCCTCATAAACCAACTCTTTTTTGGTATTATAAAGTTTAACATAATCAGTCTCACCACTGGTTTTGCTGGTTATTTCGATGCCTACAATATTTCCCACAGGTTTAGAATATTTCGTTTTGTAAATAAGCGAATCTCCAAGGTAAATTCTGACGTTTTTGTCAGCCACCTCAAGTCGGGCTTTTTTCCAGGTTTTAAGATCAATACTAAAAGGCGAGAGATCTTGATTAGTGCCTTTTAAGCTCTTATCGCCGAAGGTCATATCAACATAACCAAAGCATCCAGAAACTAAAAAGTGCATTTTTAAAACACCTTCAGTTCCTATCAATTTAAACCACATATCATAACATATCGAGTTTCCCGGGCGGGATATATTGCGAAACCGTGTCTCAAAAGAAGCATTATCGCCATCTACATTATAATCACGAATGTTGGAATAGGATAAAAAATAGTAGCCGACTTTTTTAATTGAATCTGGTATAAACGTATACGGAGTAAATAGTTTGCCGCCCGATCTTAAAAATTGGTCGGGAATGGTGTTTCTTGTCTCAACATCATCAAAGAGTTTTGTAGTGTAAGTACCTGTCCAACCGTCAGTTTTTATGTATATATCCGCTTTAGCGATAATCTTTTTATCACTTAATAAATAAGCAACATATTGGCCCGGTTGTAAAAAAGGCCTGTATGTAAACGTTTGAGTCTTTATTAATTTAACGGTGTCTCCGTATTCGGGGAAAAAAATACTAAAATTTTCTCCCTCCAGTTTTGATAGATCGTAAAGAAGTTTGACGGTGTGCGGTGATGTTCCAAAGACATTAATTGCTTTAAAATTTACGGTACTATCAGCGGGTTTTCTATTGAAAATTGTAATACCAAGCGCAATGCAAATACTAACAACTATCATCGCCAAATAGACCTTTCTCGTCTTTTTTGGGTTCGCTTTCGATAGTGCGTTATTTTCGGAACCTGACTGTTCTTTTGAAAACTCCTCAAGCTCGACCTGACTTAAAAGATTTTCAGTTTTAAAGCTATCCCAATCGGCGTATCCTAAAAAAATGGCGAGGGCATTTTTAGTTTCGGCCTGTGGTTTGTAATCTTTATGCGTTTTAAGCTTGCCATATAAGCGCTCCAGGGTATGAGTGCTCAAATTGATAGACGAAGCATCAAAGATTAATTTCTGTATTCTCTTATAGTCTTCGTAAGTCCAGAATTGACTTTTACCCCGATTTACTTTTTGCTCAATCAGCCGCAGGCACTTCGAGATATACAATACTTCAGACATAGCAAGTGTTCACCTGTAGGAATATAATAAAGGGTTTGCCAAATATAATATTTGTTTATTTATGGCCTCCAAAATACCATCGGCAAAAATATGCAGGCACTTTGAACAAACTTTGTACAAGCAAAATAGCATTTTTTTATACTCCAATTAATAACTTAGAGATTAATCTATAAACCTGGGTTACAGCAATTCTTTTATAATTATAATAAGTAATGGTTGATGCCATTATAATTTTTTGACCTGCTATGGAATCAAGAGAATCTATCCTGTTCAACATTAAAGTTGTTTTGCGTTAGTAATGGATAATCTAATTGAACTGATCGGGCGTTTCCATCCTTTGGTAGTCCACTTGCCAATCGGAATCCTTTTGCTTGCTATTTCCATAGAGTTTTATGTAAAAGTAAAAAGGGATCCATATTTAACGCCCTTTCTTCCTCTTTTATGGGGCGTCGGCTTTGCTAGTTCAGTGCTGGCCTGTATTATGGGTTTTATGTTAAAACTGGGAGGCGGATATGAAGAAGATGCATTAGATCTCCATCAAAATTTTGGAATAGCTTTGGCGGTAATCACAGGTGTTATTTTCTTTTCGATAAAATCTGATTTTATTCGTCGGATTAAATTTCCATTCGTTGTTGCCAGTACTTTCTTATTGTTCGGAGTTGGCCATTTTGGTGGCAATCTTACCCACGGCGAAGATTATCTCACTCAGCCTTTGCAGGCGATGCTAGGCAACGAGCCTAAAAGACTTTCCAGAAAACCAATTGCTAATATTGAAGAAGCTGTTGTGTATCTGGACATTGTAGAACCGATCTTATATAATAAATGTCAAAAATGCCATAACTCGTCTAAGAAGAAAGGCGATTTAAGACTAGACTTGCCTGAATTAATCATAAAGGGAGGCGAACACGGGCCGGTGGTAGTAGCAGGGAATTCTGGCAAAAGCGAAATCTATACTCGTTTGCTACTTCCTGAGGAAGATGACAAGCGTATGCCACCAAAAGGAAAAACGGAGATATCGGCAGATGAAATTGAGATCATTAAATGGTGGATCGATGAGGCTAAAGCTGATTTTAAATTAACGGTAGCCCAAATTAAGAAAACAGATAACGTAAAAAGTTTATTGGCAAGAATAGGGAAGGGATCTACCGGAGATATAGCTGAAGCCGATAATTACGCGAAAGAAAAATCTGAAATACCTGCAATTAAAGTATCTGCACCAAAAGCGACCGAACTAGCCGCCCTCGAAAAACAGGGTATCGCGTTTAGCTCATTAACACCTGATCATACCTTCTTGTCTGTTAATCTGGTAAACAATCCCAATTTTTCAGATTCCCAGGTGCAGCAACTCTTAAAGTTTAAAGAACAGATTTTATGGCTCGATCTATCTGATACCAAAATCACTGATAGCTCGCTGAAGTATATCTCAGAGTTTAAGAATTTGACTCGTTTGAGTCTTGATAATACCGCCATTACCGATGCCGGATTAAATTATCTAAAATCCTTGCCTCAATTACGGCATTTGAATCTGTATCATACCAATGTATCTGATGCCGGATTAAAGAGTTTAGTTAATTGCAAAGACCTCACAACATTACACCTGTGGGAGACTAAAGTGACTGCAAGTGGTATCGAAAATTTAAAGAAAAGTTTAGGTGATAAAATTGAAATCAGTTATGAGAGTGGATCATAGATTATTTAGTTCTATCAAGCGATTGCATCTGTCTATTACAATTTGCTTGTTTTTGATCATAACAATTGGTGCATGTTCTTCAGACCCTGATCTTCCTAAAGATGTTGAAGC